>PWEB01000062.1 GCA_003553305.1 Syntrophomonadaceae bacterium | reverse complement strand
TGCCTGATACCGAATATAAGATAGTTGATGTTGAAAGCGGGGACAAAGAAATGCCGATCGGTGAAGTTGGCGAAATTTGCCTGCGCGGTCCTCAGGTTATGGAAGGTTACCTGAACATGCCAGATGAAACTGCACATAGTATTCGTAACGGTTGGTTTTATACAGGCGATATCGCCAAGGCAGACGAAGAGGGCTATGCTTATATTGTTGACCGGAAAAAAGATATGGTGATTGCCGGTGGGTTTAACATTTATCCCCGTGATATAGAAGAAGTCCTCTATACGCACCCTAAAATCATGGAAGCAGCAGTGGCCGGCATCAATGATCCTTACCGCGGTGAAACCCTGAAAGCATATATTGTTCTCAAGGAAGGCGAATCAATGACTGAAGATGAAGTGGCTGAACACTGTAAAGCCAACCTGGCTCCTTATAAAGTGCCAAAACTGGTAGAGTTCAGGGATGAGCTTCCTAAAACAATGATTGGGAAAGTACTGCGCCGGATGTTAAGAGACGAAGAAGATAAGAAGTTGCAAGGTGAGTAAGCTGCCCTAAATTACATTAATCCAAATGTACAGGGTTGCATATAATAAGCATCTAAAGCGGAGCCTTTCCTCAGGCTCCGCTTTTTCGTTAAAACAAGGACTTCTCAAGCTAGCTGATCTTATCAAAACATCAAGTTTTTACACGCACTATAAGTGTCCGTAGTCGATTAATTGCTGCTGCTACTTCCATAGGGCGAGGCCGGGCAAAATCTCCGCGCGGTTGCTGTGGATTTGGCGAGACTGCCTCCAGTCCGTTTTTATCGATGACTTGTTCCAGTTGTTCTATAATTTCCTTTAAATTTTGCTGCCCATCAATTATTTTTTTCCGAAGAGCATAACAAATCATCTCGCCGATAGCCCGGGCTTGAGAAGGATCCATGATTTGTTCCAGATAATGTAAATCTATATTCTCATACCCAAGCTGCAGACCTTCCACACCTTGCGCTTTAACTTGAACATTGTTCTTTCTGTAGGGGTTTATGCTTTCGGGCTGCGGCACACGTTCCTGCAGACCGCCGAAGTTAGTTCCTGCCTCCTGTTTCCTGTAATTAGGATGCTGACAGGCGATATCCCTGGCTTCTTCAGTAACCAGCCTGGGACGATATTTACCCATCATCAAAACAGTATCAGCTAGATCAAAGTAATCTCCGGCCCCGCCAATCACCAGGACGGTGGAGACATCCTGGTCCCGGTATAGCTGTTGGACTTTATCAATAAAGGGGGTAATTGGTTCCTGTTCTTTCGCCACCAACATCTGCATGCGCGCATCACGGATCATAAAATTGGTGGCTGAGGTGTCTTCGTCAATCAATAAAACCTGCGATCCTGTTTCAAGAGCTTCGATAATGTTCGCTGCCTGGGAGGTACTGCCGCTGGCATCATCAGAAGAAAATTTCTGAGTATCTTTCTTCAAAGGCAGATTGCTGATAAAGGGACTGATTTTAACTTTTTCCACCCTGCGCCCATCTTCTGCCCTGATCTTAAATGCATTTGGATTGGCCACCACTCTCTCACGGCCATCACCGGGAATATGATTATAAATACTCAACTCCAGGGATCTTAGTAAAGTCGACTTGCCATGGTAGCCTCCACCGACTATAAGAGTTACCCCTTCCGGAATGCCCATCCCCCGAATATTTCCACCATGGGGACATTTTAGTTCTAAAGCCAGATCGGAGGGGGCTTCGAAAGCAATTGCTTTTTCAGGAGCAAGGGGCCGTTGATCAACCCCGCTTTTCCGCGGCAGAATAGAACCGTCAGCCACAAAAGCAACCAATCCGTTTTCTGAAAGCTGTCTGCGCAATACTTCCTGGTCTTCCACCACCTTTAGATGTGTAAACAAATCACCGCTGTTAAGGTTGGCATAGAACAAACTGTTTAAAACCAGTTTAGGAAGTTCATCAAAAAGCATTTTCTCAGCCTCATGGCCAAGAATACGGCGACCGGCAGCAGGCATTCCGGCAAAAAAACGGAGTTCTACCCAATGTTCATTAAGCATTACGCTTGTCCGTTCCAAAACTTCCTGTCCGGGCCGGTCAATTTGAAAGTCGCCGCTTTTCCCGCTACCCTGCTTTTGCCGCGGCAGTTTTCCAACCTGACTGTAAAAAGAGCGAGTCAGATAATCTGCCAGGGTAATTTTCCTAATCTTTGGTTGATAGCTTTCTAAAGGAAAGCCTGCCCATTGCTGCGGCACCCGCACCGCCAACTGGGAAGGTGCAGCAAATGGGTCACCCTGCACATGGTAAAACCAAAGTTCAAAGTCAGGAAATTTAAAACTTTTGCCCTGGAGCTCTTTGTAGGCTTTATATCCTTTACCGTTAATCTTGGAAAGAATCTGCTTCAAGCGTTCCATATTAACTAGCCACATCCTCCTTTTCAAAAAAAACAGGAGCACGAATCACCGTGCCCCAATTTTTGTGAAAATAGTATATCCCAGATATGCATTAATCGTCAAATCACTTTATCATAATTAACTAAGTAAACCACGGGCTATCTTCATCTGCTCTAGCACTGCTGAAGGTGCCGTGCCGCCGCGACTACGCCGAGCTTCAACCACTTTTACCGGATCAAGCAAAAATGATATTTCCCCGGCCAGGGCAGGATGAAATTCACTGCGTTTTAAAGGGGTAAGCTCCCTTAAGCGAATTCCTTGCTGCCCACATAAAGCAATCATTTCACCTACAACATGATGCGAATCCCTAAAGCTTAAACCCTGCCGGACTAAGAAATCGGCCAGGTCAGTGGCACATAAGTAATCATCATCAACCGCTTTTTGCAGGCGGGTTTTGTTAATACTCATGCTCTGAAGCATTTCTGCAAACAAAGGCAGCAGTGCTTTTAAATTGTCAATAGTATCAAAAAGTCCTTCTTTGTCTTCCTGCATATCTTTATTGTAAGCCAGGGGCAGGCCTTTCATCACAGTGAGAATAGAAATAAGTCCGCCATAAACCCGGCCGGTTTTGCCTCGAATTAATTCTGCCAGATCAGGATTTTTTTTCTGGGGCATCATGCTGCTTCCGGTAGTGTGCGCATCATCAAGTTCGATAAAACCAAATTCAAAAGATGACCACATTATTAATTCTTCACAAAATCTACTCAGGTGCATCATCAATAAAGATGCAAAAGACATAAATTCAATGATATAATCCCGGTCACTTACCGCATCAATGCTATTTTCATATAAATGCCCAAAACCAAGCTTCCCGGCAACCTGTTCCCGGTCAACAGCAAACCCTGTCCCGGCCAATGCTCCCGCTCCCAGGGGCATCAGATCAGCCCTTTTATAAGCACCTTCCAAGCGTTCCCTGTCCCGTTTCAACATCCAAAAGTACGTGAGCAGATGGTGAGAAAATAAGACCGGTTGAGCTCTTTGCAGATGGGTATAACCGGGAATAAGCACGTCCTGAAAAAGTTCTGCCAGATCAAGAAGTGTTTCCTGCAGCCTTTTAAGAAGTGAATCTATCGTAGAAATCTCTTCTTTTAAATAAAGATGGGTATCAAGGGCTACCTGATCATTACGACTGCGTCCGGTATGAAGCTTGCCCCCAACCGAACCGATTTTTTCAGTAAGTCTTTTTTCTATATTCATATGGATATCTTCAAAATCAAGGTCGTATGGGAATGAGTCGTCTTCAACTTCTTCACGAATTCCAGCCAGTCCGTTAACGATCAGTTCGGCCTCTTCAACAGCAATGATCTTATTTTCAGCCAGCATCTGCACATGAGCAATACTACCCCTTATATCGCAAAGCGCGAGGCGCTGATCATAGGGTAGAGATGCTGTAAAATGCAGCATCTCGCTGGCAGTATCTTTAGAAAAACGGCCCTGCCACGGTTTTTTCAGCTTTTTTGCACCTCCTGCTTAGGTTTATCCTTCCCCTTGTCCTTTCTTTGGCTTTCCATAATTCCTTTTATCATCAGCGGTAGCCCGTATAGATTTATAAATCCCTGGGCATCTTTTTGGTCAAACAAATCATCGGCTTCGAAGGTTACCATTTCAGGGTTATAAAGAGTGTAATCAGATTTTCTGCCTGCAACAATGATATTTCCTTTATAAAGTTTTAAGCTGATCGTTCCACTGACATTTTGCTGGGTAGACTGGATAAAGCCATCCAGAGCCTCCCGCAAAGGCGCAAACCACATCCCGTAGTAAATCTGTTCGGCATACTTCAAAGCAAGCTCTTCTTTATAGTGAAAAGTCTCCCGGTCTAAAGTAAAATGCTCCAGTTCCCGGTGAGCAAAAGTCAGGAGAGTTCCCCCGGGAGTTTCATATATCCCGCGCGATTTCATGCCTAACAAGCGGTTTTCGACCAGATCAATCCGTCCAACCCCATGCCTGCCTGCAATTTTATTCATTTCTTCAATTAATTGGACTGGCCCAAGTTTCCTACCGTTAACAGCATAAGGAATTCCCTTTTCAAAGCTAATAGATAACTCTTCAGGCTGATCGGGTGCATCCATCGGATCAACGGTCAGCCGGAACATATCGCGATCAGGCATGCGGGCCGGGTCTTCCAGCACTCCTCCCTCAAAGCTGATGTGCCATAAGTTGCGATCTGTGCTGTAAGGCTTTTCTGCAGTAACCGGGATCGGAATATTATGTTTATTGGCATACTCTATACAGTCACTTCGTGATTGCAGGTCCCATTCCCTCCAGGGTGATATGATTTTTAAAAACGGGTTGAGCGCTTTGACGGAGAACTCGAAACGAACCTGGTCATTGCCTTTACCGGTGGCTCCGTGGGCGACAGCGGTAGCCCCGACTTTTTCAGCTATTTCTACCATTTTCTTTCCAATCACCGGTCGGGCAATAGCCGTTCCAAGCAGATATTTACCTTCATAAACTGCCCCTGATTGAATCATGGGAAAGATATAGTCTGTGACCAGTTCTTCCTGAATGTTTTCTACAAAAACCTGGGAAGCACCACTTTTATATGCTTTCTCCTCCAAGCCTTCCAATTCATCCTCACCCTGCCCGACATCAGCGGTCATTGCCACAATATCGTAATTATATTCCTCCTGGAGCCACTTGACTATAACCGAAGTGTCCAGTCCACCTGAGTAGGCCAGTACTACTTTTTCTTTCGCCATTATTGATCTCCTCCTAATTTT
>PWEB01000190.1 GCA_003553305.1 Syntrophomonadaceae bacterium | reverse complement strand
TTTGCGCTGATATTACTATTAATATCTTTCCTTCAGATCATATATATAATCCCAATTTTAACAATATTTTAACCTACAAAATTGAAAAGGGTTTTTATTAGTAAGAATTCAATGTATAATAACATTCAACATATCTAGGCCTTACTTGCAGACAGGCAGCCCTGACCTTAGTTAATCCTTGAATCAATTTAGATCAGGAGGTTCACAACAAAATGCGTTATAAAGCAATATTTTTGATCTCGCTACTATTTCTAGTTATGGCTATGAGTCTTATGATAATCGGTTGTATCGATTATGATCCAGCTGAAGATAATGATAATGTTCTTAAAATAGGCGTGCTCGGACCATTCAGCGGACCCTCAGAAAAAATCGGCAGAGAATTTAAAGGAGCCGTTGAAATGGCTTTCGAAGAAATCGAGTATCAAATTGGTGAATACAAGGTAGAATTCGTCTGGATTGATTCTCAGTCAGATCCCAAAAGAGCGACCCTCGCCTATGAAGAAGCAGCTAAAAAGGACAATATTGATGTAGGACTACTAAACTGGCATAGTTCTGTAGCTGTAGCCGCTATGGATGCTGCTGCTAGAAACCAGGTTCCTCATTTCTTCGGCTTAGGCGCAACTGATATAATAAATGAAAAATACAATCATGACTCTGAATATTACAGCTACTGGATGGGCAAAGCATGGCCGTCACCGGACAAGCTGACCAGCGCTTATATTGAAGCTCTCCAGGGACCGATTGAAGAAGGGCTTTGGGAGCCCCGTAATATGAAAGTATCAATCTACGGCGAAGACACTGACTGGGGCAAAAGTTTCGGTGCCGCCATTGCTTCAGATTTTGAAGCAGCTGGATGGGAAATTGTTGGAGAACATTATTTTCCAGCCGGTGCAACTGAATTATTAACTGTAATTAATAGCCTGGAAGATAAGGATGCTGCTGTAATTGCCGGCAGTGTTGCTACAGCATCCTCTTTTACCGCATTTATTGAGGAAATACGAAAATCCAATCTGCAAAGCGTGATCATCGCAGATGGCTTGGGTTGGACAGGCGAATGGTACGAAATGGCTGGCGATAATTCAAATTATGTACTGGATCAAGTACAGGCGTGGACATCTGATGAGGCGAAAGTATTTAAAACCACCTTTAAGGGAAAATACGGCTTTACACCAAGCACATCGAGCGGCGGACTGGCTTACGACCTTGCATCGTTTTTCATTGAGGTTGCTAAAGGCACCCTTAAAGAACATGGGACATTGAACAGGGATACTTTTTACGAGTTTGGACAGGATAGGCTTTGGACCGGCGAAATATCTTTTACTGATGGTATAATTATGAATAAATATCAATATTCTCTACAAACTGTTCCTGATCCGATAGTTAAAGATGGATATTTTATGTTCCCTGTTATCCAATACTATAAAGGTGAAGACCATATTATCTGGCCTGAAATCTGGAAAGAAAGTGACTTTAAGCCACCTTCTTATCTGAATTAATAAATTGGGAGTTGAACCTAAAACATTTTCATGGTATGCTTAAAAAAACAGCAAGGATAAGGGGAGTCGGTTTAACCGGCTGAGAAAGAGCTAAAATCTGTTCTGACCCTTAAACCTGATCTGGGTAATGCCAGCGGAGGGATATCACTAGAGGTAGTTTACAGGCTATCGCCGATGTTGGCGGTAGCCTTTATTGTTGCAAAAAAATCAAGAAGGAGGATTAGAATGACTGTTTGTAATGTTAGTCTGCAGGTAATTCCGTTAGTGCCCGAAGAAGAAATATACCCTATAGTAGACAAGGTAATAGACTTAATCGATGCCTCCGGTGTAAAGTACACTGTCGGACCGACAGAAACAACCATGGAAGGCAATTTGGAAGAACTCCTGGAGCTTGTTAAAAAAGCACAGGAAATCTGTGCTGAAGCTGGCGCGGAAAGGATTCTCTCCGTAGTTAAGATTGATTACAGCACCAGGGGAGTGACGATCAATGAAAAAGTGGGTAAATATCAAAACTAATTTGCCTGCTGCAGGATTCTTAGCCTTTCTGTTAGCAATTTGGGAATTTTTAGGTAGAATATTAGAAATACCGGGTTATATACTACCTGCCCCTTCAGCTATCGCCCTGGCTCTGGCAGAAAATTTTCCACTCCTGCTTGAGCATACCCGGGCAACCTTTATAGCTGTGCTTGGCGGATTGATCCTGGCTATTGGGGTAGCGTTTATTCTGGCCCTGGCTATGGACCGCTGGAAACCATTAAAGCAAGCTCTTTACCCGGTACTGGTTATATCACAGGCTGTACCGATTTTTGCTCTTGCTCCATTAATACTAATATGGTTTGGGGCCGGGCTGCTTCCCAAAGTCCTAATTGTTGCCCTGGTCTGCTTTTTTCCGCTGGCTGTAAACCTGGTAGAGGGCTTAAGTCAGGTTGATCAGGAAGCGGTTGATTTGATGCAAACTATGCAGGCCAATCGCTGGATGATTATGCGGTCGGTACAACTGCCTTTTGCAATGCCTTACTTTTTTTCAGGACTGAAAATTGCTGCCACCTACAGTGTGTTAGGCGCAATTATCGGGGAATGGCTGGCAGCGAGGGCTGGCCTGGGAATATATATGCTCAGGGCAATGCATTCTTTTCGCACCAGCGATCTTTTTGCATCTATAGTTGTAGTAGTTGTAATAAGCCTGGCTCTTTTTAAACTGGTAGAATTGGCCGGTTGGCTTTTCATGCCCTGGCAGAGAAATACAACAAATCATATGAAAGGATGGCTTTAATTATGATCCATATAATGAGAGAAAGAAAAGGTTTGTTCGTGCTGATATGTTTGATTTTTGTAACAGCAACCATGATCACGTCAGGATGCACAGAGGATCCACTCGATGAACCCGATGAAATTACAATACTACTGGACTGGACACCTAACACCAATTACAGCGGCCTCTATGCAGCCATAGAGCAAGGTTATTATGAAGATCAAGGTCTGGAGGTTGAGACTATCCAGGCTTCCGGTAATGTCGTTCCAATGGTTGGTACCGGCCAGGCTGAATTTGGAGTAAGTTACCAGGAAGAAGTAACCTATGCTCGTTTAGAAGGGATACCAATTGTTTCCATCGCAGCAGTTATCCAACAGAACACTTCCGGGTTTGCTTCTTTGAAAGAACATGGCATTGAAACCCCTTCGGATTTCGAAGGAAAAAGCTATGGGGGCTGGGGTTCACCGGTAGAAGAAGCCAAGATTAAAGCGCTGATGGACCGTTATGATGCTGACTTTGAAAAAGTTGATATTGTTACCACCGGCGAAGTAGATTCTCTAATTGTAATCGAGCAGGAAGCAGATTTTGCATGGATCTATTATGGTTGGACCGGTATCGAAGCAGAGCTTAAAGGGATGGCGTTAAATTTTATCGAATTAAGAGATGAAGAACCGGCGTTAGATTATTACACCCCGACTTTGATCACCGGCGAAGATCTTATTGCTGAGGACCCGGAATTGGTCGAACGCTTTATGAAGGCTACAAGCAAGGGCTATCAATTAGCCATCGAAGATCCTGAAGAAGCAGCTCAAAACCTGCTTACTCATGCTCCTGAGCTTGATGAAGAACTGGTCATGGCCAGCCAGGAATGGCTAGCAGACAAGTACCAGGCTGATGCCGATCAATGGGGATTGCAGGATAAAGAAGTTTGGGAAGATTACAGCCAGTGGCTTTATGAATACGGTGTAATAGAAGAAATTCCGGATAGCGAAAAAGCATTTACCAATCAGTTTCTGAGGTGAGAACTATAAGTCGATTAGCTATAGAAAACATCTACTCAACTTACTATTCAGGAGAACAGCATCTTTCGGTTCTTGAAAATGTTTCCTTGCATGTCGGAGAAGGAGAATTTGTTTCAGTTTTAGGTCCCAGCGGGTCCGGAAAAAGCACAATTCTAAAAATTGCAGCCGGGCTTCTCAACCCGGATCAAGGCCGAATATTGGTTAATAACCGTGAGGTTACCGGGAAACCGCGCCTGGTCGGCTATATGCCGCAATACGACCTGCTTTTCCCATGGAAAACGCTCAGGCAAAACGCGGCGCTGCCCCTTCTTGCTAAAAAAATCAAAGCCAAAGAAGCTTCAAAAAAGGTAGATGAAATGCTGCCTCTATTCAGCCTGGAAAACTTTGCTGAATACTACCCGCACCAGCTTTCCGGTGGAATGCGCCAGCGAGCAGCCCTTCTGCGGACGATGTTAATTGATAGCGACTTAATGCTTCTTGATGAACCATTTGCAGCCCTTGACGCCCTGACCCGGGAAACCATGCAGGACTGGTTGTTAAAAATCTGGGGACAGTTTAGACGTTCAGTTCTTTTTGTTACCCACAGCATCGATGAAGCAATCTACCTTTCTGACCGCATTTATGTAATTACCGAACGACCCGGTAAAATCGCCATCGAACAAATAATTGACCTGAAAAGACCCCGTTCAAAAGAAATAATCACGACCTCAATATTCAGCAGTTATAAGCAGGTCATGATCAATGCGCTAAATGTCAATGCAAGGGGTGAGGAAGATATCAATCAGAACTGAGTAAACTTAGAAGGGTGTTTTTAGGTGCTCTGAGCATAGACCTTGATCGCCAGCAGAAGACCTGACTTAACAGTAATTTTAGCGCGGGTGTTGATAAATTCGTTGCTCAATCCCAGGGTAGAAGCAAAGCTAAGGCTTTCTCCCTGTAAGGGGAACTTAAGCCCTTCAGTTATAATACCGCTGGTTTCAGCAGTGATAGAAAATAAGGAGAGGTAATCACCGGGTTCCCCTTCTATAGAAAGTTTATTGTCCACAAGTTGAATCTCTTGACTCCGATCAACAATACGGGCAGGGATATCCCTGCATAGAGGAATGTAGAGCAGAAGGATATTAACAAAAGCATGGTCAGCCCTTTGGCCCCCTAATGCTCCAACAATTACAATTTCCTCCGGCTGCATTTCAACTGTTTTATCTATAGCCAGTTCCAGATCTGACTTGTCTTTAGCTGGGGGGTATTTTATTAGCAAAGGATTAAGCGCTTCAATTTTTTTGTGGTCATCAGGCTTCAATGAATCAAGATCGCCAATAACCAAATCGGGTTTTAAATCCAGCGCCAGGGCATAGCCCAAACCGCCATTGACACAGACAATATAATCATCTGGCTTGATTATACAGCGATAATAATTTAAATCTTCAAGATCACCATTAGCAATGATAACAACCCTTTT
>PWEB01000079.1 GCA_003553305.1 Syntrophomonadaceae bacterium | reverse complement strand
CAGCTCTTTAGCTTCTACCGATTACTTACGCTAAAGCTATAAGGAGTGAAACTCACTCCTTTAAATGAAATAGATTTCAGTAACAATGGCCCAGCTTACGCACTTCATTCATTCGTGTTGCCTGGCAGGGACATATATTTTCTGCAATATTATCAAAACGGCAGGGACAGTAAAAATCACCGTACATTTGATGCTTACCTACCAAACCCTCTAAAACCAACTCTTTGTCTTCATTAAACGTGTATTCCCGCAGATTAGCAAAATTTTCTACGCGCCTGCGGATCTCGGTTTCAGGATCCTGCACCAAGCGGACAGCTTTAACTTCCGGTTCTGTTTCATTTATTTCCAATTCAGCTCCGCAGACAGAACAAACCACTACCTGCCCGGGTTCAACCTCACCACGATAAAGAAAAGAAACCCTGCATACTTCACATAAAATACTATGCTTCATCTTTAAGGGCCCCTTCAATTTCCTCCTGTTTGAAACCTTGAATAACCGTACCGTTAACCACTGTTACAGGAAAAGCACGTTTACCGGTTAGCTCTTCCACTTTTTCCAAAGCCTTTTTCTGTTCTTCTCCCTGAACCAGATCAACATCGACTAGATCATACTGGACATTTTGATCGTCGAGAAGCTGTTTAACTTTTTTACACCAGGGGCACGTACTTAATGAATAAACTTTTACCATTTAATACACCTCTTTTCAATTTTATTCTCCTCCTAAAACCCTTCTAGGCATAGCCACAAAACCGGCGGATGATATAACATCCAGCTCGATAACCTTATTCAAGGTTTCCGCACTCATTTCTTCATCAACCTGCAAAACCATCATCGCTTCACCACCAGCTTCTTGTCTGCCCAATTGCATGGAAGCTATATTAACATTTTCATCACCCAGGAGAGTCCCGATTTTACCGACTACCCCGGGCTGATCACTGTGGGTTGTAACAAGCATGTAGTTAGCCGGAATAACCTCAATCCGATAATCATCAATCCTGACCAGGCGCATATCACCGTTAAGGAGGGTTCCTGATATATGATGTTCTTCACTTCCCGACCGGGCAGTCATAGTTATCAGGTTGCTATAATTTTTTCTTTCAGTAGTCGATGTTTCCCGGACTTCGATCCCCCGGTTCTTGGCAAGGTGCATAGCATTGACCCAGTTAACCTCATCCCCGATAATATGACGCAAAAAACCGATCAGGCATGAAATAGTGAGGGGAGCAAGCGGCATGGAAGCTATTTCTCCTCTATAAGTAAGTTCGATTTCATCAACCGAACCACCAAACATCTGCAAATAAAAACTGCCCATCGCCCGCACCAAAGGTAAAAAGGGACCAAGGGCTGCCCGCGTCTCCGGCATTAGGGCTGGCACATTCACTGCAGAAACAATCGGCTCTCCATGCAAAGCTTTTATAATCTGTTCTGAAACCTGCCTGGCCACATTAGTCTGTGCCTCACGGGTAAGAGCACCCAGGTGCGGAGTGACTATAACATTCTCCAACTCCAGCAGTTTACAACTGGTCGGAGGTTCCTGTTCAAAAACATCCAGGGCGGCTCCCTCTACTTTACCATCCTGCAGGGCCTTGCATAATGCTTCTTCATCTATTAATCCACCCCGGGCACAGTTTATAATACGCACTCCCGGTTTCATCATAGCAATTTCTTTTTCACCGATTAAATGATATGCAGAGGCACTCATCGGCAGGTGGAGGGTAATAAAATCTGCCTGCTTTAATAGATCCTCGAAAGGTTCTGTTTCAATGCCGATTTTTTCAGCCTGTTCAAAAGACAAGTAAGGATCGTAACCAATTATCTTCATCCCCATCGCCCTGGCTCTACGGGCCACCTCACTGCCTATCCGCCCAACACCAATTACACCAAGTACTTTTTGATTCAGTTCAACTCCGGTAAAAGCAGATCTTTTCCATTCCCCCCGTTTAACCGAACAACTTGCTTCAGCAATATTCCTTGCCAGTGAGGTTAATAAAGCAATGGTATGCTCCGCTGCCGATATAGTATTCCCATGGGGTGCGTTAACAACAATAATCCCTTTTTCTGTAGCCTTATCGACATCAATGTTATCAACACCAACTCCGGCCCGGCCAATAACTTTCAGTTTTTCACCAGCCTCGATCACTTCTGCATTCACTTTTGAGCGACTCCGGACCACCAGTGCGTGATAGGCGCTGATCTCTGCAGCTAACTGTTCAGGCTCAATATCAGGCTTGTAATCTACTTCTGTGTGCTTCTCTAAAACGTTAAGACCTTCAGGTGAAAAAGTATCACTTACTAAAACTTTCACTCATTAGCACCTCCGGCACCTTAAATAATCCGTGTATTTTAGCAGGTTCATTTTTAGGCTTTAGTATCTTTGCTCTTTAGCAATTACGCATAATATATCATAAAAAATCTCTTATTCCAACCAGATAGGGGAAATTTAACATAAATTGTAATACGACATTTTTAGCGCCTGAATAATTCAATCGCCCCATAAGGGCAAAACTCCTGGCAGCAGTAGCAGCGGATGCACCCGCTAAGATCCAGGTCAGGTATAGAATTTGCAAAGTCGATAATCTGAGCCGGGCAATGCTCATAGCAAACCCCGCAACCGGTGCAGAGTTCACTGTTAACCCTGGGATAAGGGCGGCGGCCGATTAAAATATCCCTGATCCGGGCTATTGGTAAAAGCGCCGCTAGGCGGCCGATATTACCGGAGGAAACCGGACCTTTATCAAAGTCTTTTACCCGAGCTTTGTCCAAGGACAAACCTTCGATCCGAATTGCAGACAACTCCGAGCCGAGAAGCTGCAATTCCCTGGCCGCTTGTAGGGTAGTTACTTCTGCAGGATGAAAACCGGTAACTGCTGCTGCTACAGTGTCCAGGGCAAAAGGATTAGGTGAAGCCATCAGCAGCCCCAACTGTCGGGGTCTGCCCTTGCGCGGACCTGCCCCTTCCATAGCAACCACCGCATCAATGATTGAAAAAGTAGGCTTAACAGCCAGGCAAACATCAACTAAAAAGCGAGAAAAATCAAGAGGCATGGGATTTTCAAAATGATAACGACCTTTGGTCATGCCAAAAATACAACCATATATATTTTTAACTGCCGCAGTCATACCAGTCAATGAGTGAGTTTTCAGTTTAGCCATATTAAAAACCAGATCAACCTCCGCTAATTCAGCAGCCAGTTGAATGGTTCGTTTCCTGGTTCCTTTAATTTCATAATTTAGATGATTAGTAAAAATTAAAGCTTCCGCCCCGGTTTCCGCAATAACCTGATCTATTCCACAAACCCGATGGGCTTTTACCTGGGAATCACTACCCGGGCTATCGCCTATATATACCTTGCCCCCTGCCTCCTCAATCAACTCAGTCGCTACTTTCAAAATCAAAGGATGAGTCGTCACTGCATCCGAAGGGTGCGCAGCAGACAGCAGGTTAGGCTTGAGAAGGACTTTTTGCCCGGGTTTGACCAAGTTACTAACCCCGCCAAAAGGCTTGAAAACCTGCTGCAGGCTTAAACGAACTGTTTGCGAATGATAGCGGATGCATTTTGCCAGGGCGACACTTTTCTGACCTTCTGAATCTGTCATCTGCACGCTCCTCACTAATAAATCAGGGCATGTTTTTGTCTACATAGACAGCCAGCTTTCCTAAAAAGTTGACATAACTACCCAGTTCGTTATCGTACCAACCAAAAATTTTAGCATGAGTAACCGGTATATTAATATCAGATGGCGCTTCAACACCATGCTGCTGCATGGTCGTGGTGTCAACCTTTATAAACCCGGTGCGGCTGTGGGTTTCGACACCTTCAATCACTATTGCTGCAGGATAACCAGCCAGGTCAGATGAAACATTTTGTTTCTCGCTATAGATGACCATCCCTTTTTGTGCCCCGGCAGCAGCTTTTTGGTATATATCATTGATTAAATCCCGGGTTAAAAGCGGTTCTCCTGACTCATTTAACTCGGTCTTGAAAGTCACGTTAAGCATGATTAATGATGAGGTATTAACTGGAATGCGAACCGAATCAGCCATAAAACCAACATTTTTTATTGCAGGCATAATCTCTTCCAGGGCATCAGCAGCACCGGTGGTAGTTAAAATAATATTGTTAAAGACAGAACGGGTTTTACGCAAATCTGAAGCGCCGGCTTTTGGCACAGCATCAAGAATATTCTGGTTGTTAGTGGCTGCATGAACGGTAGACATTGAAGCAGTAATAATATCAGTCGTTTCACGAGTTTCCATCAGCGGCTTGACCATGTGCGAAAGCCCTGTGGTGGTGCAGCTGGCAGCAGAAAGAATGTGATGCGTCGATGGGTCATACTTGTCATGATTAATGCCGTATACAAACATGCAGCTGTCGGCAGGCATCTTTTGTGAGCCATCGGCTATTTTAAAAGGGGCACTGACAATGACTTTTTCAGCACCAGTCTCAAGATGCCCTCGCACACTGCCTTTAGGATGATCAGCCGGTGTGGTCGGATCAACATAGCCCCCGGTACATTCAATGACCAGCTGCACTCCTTCCCTGGCCCAGTTAATTTCTCTTGGATTTCGTGAACCGGTGTTTAACTTGATCGGGATACCATTGATGGTAAAAGTATCTACTTCCCGATCAGTAATTTCAATAGAACACTTTTTCCCGGAGTATCCATACAGGTAATGATCCAAAGAACCGAATGTAGAGTCCTGGATCAGATAATCGATGACATCCTCCAGTTTTTTTCCTACTTTGCGACCGGTATTGATCACAAAATAATCAAAATGACCAACGTTCAAATGATTCCACAGAGTAAGTTTCCCGATCCTACCAGCGCCATTGATGCCAAGTGTTTTTCTGCTTTGCAGGTAATTGCTCACAATGTTTCCCTCCATAATTGTTATCCTAACCAGTATATACCGTCATATTTTTCAACATCTTATATAATAATTTTTTAAACATACTTAACTGGATAACTGCCTGAAAAGATGCTGCCCAGTTTTCCGTCAATCGATATCAAATCTCCTTTGCGAACCACGTAATCATTAATCGTACATTGTTTTTGATGCTCATCAACGACCAGATCTTTGCAGTTTACAATACATACTTTTCCCAGTTTTTCGGCTGCCACGGCAGCATGCGAGGTGACCCCGCCCCTGCTGGTTACCAGGCCGTCACAAATAAATATCATCTGGATATCATCAGGAACCGTATCAGGGCGAATCAGGATGTGCTTTT
>PWEB01000136.1 GCA_003553305.1 Syntrophomonadaceae bacterium | reverse complement strand
CCGGCGTCCTTGGTTGCCTGGCGCTGGGCGTCATTAAAGTAAGCCGGCACCGTGATTACAGCATCGGTTACCTGTTCGCCCAAATGAGCGGAAGCATCTTCGACCAGTTTTTTAAGAACCATAGCCGAAATTTCTTCCGGTGCGAATTGCTTGTCATTGACCTGAAACCGCACCGCATCGTTTGGCCCAGCCACGACATTGTAGGGAACCAGTTTGCGTTCAGCTTCAACCTCGTTAAACTGGCGCCCGATAAAACGCTTGACGGAAAACAGGGTATTCTCCGGATTTAAGGCAGCCTGTCTTCTGGCCACCTGCCCGATCAACCTTTCCCCGGAGTCTTTAAAAGCTACAACCGAGGGAGTGGTTCTCGAACCCTCTGCATTGGTTATAACATCAGATTTTCCACCTTCGACTACCGCAATTGCTGAAAAGGTAGTCCCAAGGTCAATTCCTATTGTTTTACCCATAAACGTTCACCTCATTTCCTTTCTTTGAATGGTTTTTTATTATGGAGTAAACCTCTTTTCAATTAACCTGTTAAATGATAGGTTCGCTCCAAACTTTTTATCATTAATCTATTTATGATACCTTTATATACCTTCTGATATAAATATTTATAATCTTATTCAAGCAATCCGTCACTGGCCACTTTGACCCAGATGCATTCTCCGGCATGGCCGGCCAGTTCTTCTTTGATTTTTTTATGGATACTCTCAATGTCTTGTTGAGTCTGGCCAAAGATCTGGTTGCATCCATCATCTAAGTTTAAATCGATTCCTTCCTGGGCAATCTTATTAATTGCCTCCAGGTGCTCATAGATCTGGTTGTATTTTTCCCTGGTGGCCAGAGCATCACGCATCATTTCTGCTTCTTCTTCATCAAGCAGTTCAAACTTTTCTTTCGGAGCTCCGCACTTGGGACAGATATCGGGAGGTTCCTCCCCTTCATGCAAGTACCCACAGACTTCACATCGCCACATTTTCATATTTTGAATCCCCTTTCACTGATTATTTAACAGTGCTACAAAGTTTTAATTTTTCTCCTCTTGATGCCCAGGCCAGTTCCCGGTCGAAGGTTAAAATCATCAACTCGGGAAACTCCTGCTGCAGCGTTTTTGCCGCAGCCAGGTGCCATAGTTCAGAACCCCTCAGCGGCCACCGGCGAGCCAGTTTCCTTAGTTCCATACTATCGGGAACGATGTTTAACTTGCTCCACGGTCCCGATTCAAGCAAATCATACAATGAATCAACTAGCATCTCCGGCAGCAAGCGTTCCCTCTGGATACGGCTGATTACCGTATAGACCTCAGCGATGGTTAGCGTAGTCAACAGGTGAACGCCTTTTTGGCGGGCCTTTTCCATTGCTACATCGCTGTACTTATCCTTAAAGAGATAAGACAGGAGGGCGGAAGAATCCCAATATATAACGGACAATCTCTCATTCATGGTCGCTCTCCTCCTGATCACTCTCCTTGCGGATGTGCTGTTCGGTAAATTCCGGGGGCAGTTCAATAGGAGAACCGGCCGGTTCTTTTACCTGCGGACCCGGTTCAATTAAACCGCAGCTTTCAAAATTTTTGAGCCTTTCCTCCAGTGACAGGCTTTGTCCATCTGCAGGCACTATTTTTGCCACGGGAATACCGCGATCGGTGATGATAATTTCCATGCCATCCCGGACATCCCGAATCAGTCTGCTTAAGTTAATCCTGGCCTCACGGATGCCAATGTAATTTTTCTTCATAATAATCACGCCCTAATGTAGTCACTGTTACTACATTAGATTATATAGGGATTGATCAACTTTGTCAATGCCTTTTGTGTACTCAAGCACTACATTTTGAAACTATATTGTTCTTATTAGAAAAGGTATTACCAGGTTGGAAGTTGGGGTGGGTCAAATCAAAGGTTCACTCAGCTGTAAATAAGTGTAGCAGGAATAAAAACCCTCTTGTCGAATATAAAAATAGATTGCTGTAGAATAATCTGCAAACTCTGAAAGGAGATTATTACTTAATGATTTCGCTGGAGAATATAAGCCTGGAATTAGATGTTGATGAACAGAAAATACCGATATTACATGATCTCAACCTTCAATTTGAAGCAGGGAAAATGTACGCCTTGACCGGCCCGAACGGCAGCGGTAAATCATCCGTGGCCCGGGTGGTTATGGGGATTTACAAACAGACCACGGGCCGGGTTATTTATAACGGGCAAGATGTCGGAGAACTGGGGATTACAGAACGGGCCCGCAAGGGGATAGGTTATGCCTTTCAACATCCGCCCCGATTTAAAGGGATGCCCGTTAAAGATATGCTTGAGATTGCCATGAAGCATTCTGACCAGGTGAACTGCCAGGTTTTACGGGACCTTGGTCTTTGTCCGGAAGATTACCTGGAGCGCACTTTGGACAATAGTTTATCAGGCGGTGAAATTAAGCGTATAGAAATCGCCACTTTGCTGGCTCAAAACCCGAAGGTGCGCATCTTTGATGAACCCGAGGCCGGGATTGACCTGTGGAGCTTTGAACGGTTAATCGATGTGATCGGAAATAGTCACCGTGAAGATACCACTACGGTGGTGATTTCGCACCAGGAAAAGATTTTAAATATGGTCGATGAAATTGTCCTTATTCAAGATGGAACTGTAAGTATGCGCGGCAATCGTGAGGAGATCTGGCCGCAGATTAAAGCGAGCGCTGAATGCGCCTGCCGTAGTAATTGCCGATTGGGGGAAGAAGCCTATGCTGAATGCCCTCGATAAAAAGTTGTTGGAAGAAGTAGCCGATCTGCATGGAGAACCACCGGGGGCATTTAATATCCGTAAGGACGGGCAGGGTATTGAGAGACGCTCATTGGAAGGAATCGAGATAAATCCGAAAAAAGATCAACCCGGTATTGATGTGATTGTTGCTGAAGGGAAAGAAGGGACGGTTCATATCCCGGTCATTATGACTGAAACAGATCTTTCTGACCTGGTTTACAATAAAATCGATATTGGGGCCGGAGCAAATATTACCCTTGTTGCAGGCTGTGGTATTCATAATCCGGGTTCCGGGGATGCCCAGCATGATGGGGTTCATGAAATAATCGTCCGCAAAAATGCCCGCCTGATTTATACCGAAAAACACTTCGGCGAGGGTGAAGAAGGCGGGAAGCGGGTTCTCAACCCGAAGACTGTGCTTGTGGTGGAAGAAGGCGGATACGCTGAACTGGAACTGGTTCAGATCCGCGGGGTTGACCATACCAACCGGGTTACTGAAGTCGAGGTGAAAGCAGGGGGGCGCCTGGTTATGTACGAACGCCTGCTTACCGATGGTAATCAGACGGCGAACTCGGATATAGTGGTTAAACTGATGGAAGAAGAAAGTGCTGCCCGGATAGTTTCCCGGTCAGTGGCCCAGGGATCCTCAAAGCAAAGTTTTTTTCCGCGTCTTTTGGCTTATGGACCGGGCCGCGGCCATGTTGAATGTGATTCAATTATAATGGACCAGGCCACGGTACGCTCAGTGCCTGAGATATGGGCGGAAAACTCTGAAGCAGAGTTGGTTCATGAAGCGGCAATTGGTAAAATTGCCGGAGAACAGTTGACTAAACTGATGGCTCTCGGCCTGACCGAAGAGGAGGCTGAAGAAGCGATTATCAGCGGTTTTCTCAAATAATAAGCTGGGGGTTTGTTCTTGGGTATTATCACTATTTCGCGCGAGTTTGGCAGCGGAGGCGAAAGTATCGCCCGCCTGGTGTCTGAAAAAACGGGCTTTCTTTTAGTAAATAAGGAAATGGTAGTGCAGGGTTTGTCGGAGCATGGTATTACCAAGCCAACCTCGCGGTTAGAGGATCTGGATTTGGAAAGCAGTGAAGATCAAAGTGGACGCCAATATATTGATGCCATGCATGAATATCTTTACGATTTGGCTATCCGCAGACACCTTGTAATTTTAGGACGGGGAGGCCTGTTTCTCTTCCGTGACTATCCACCGGCCCTGCACGTCAGGCTAATTGCCCAGTTTACCCAGCGGGTTCAACGGGTCACCAAATTATATGATCTTAATGTAGAGACAGCGGTTAAGCTGGTCAAAGAACAGGATCGTAATATGAACCGTTATTATCGCCAGGTTTTTGATGTTAACTGGAACAACCTGCGTTTATATAACCTGGTCTTAAACACCGAAGACATGGGGCTTGAAGATGCTGCCGATATAATTGTAGCAGCTTACAGGATCCATGCCGAACCACGGGAATTAAAAGATGGGCCTGCCAGCGCTGAAATTGAAGACAGTGTATTAACATCTCCGGCAGATGAAGAAGCGGACCAGTTTATGCATCCGAGTGAAGAAGAGTTTGCCCACATGCTCGATTTTTATCGAATTCAATGGGAGTATGAGCCGCAAACTTTTCTGTTGGAATGGGACAGTGAGGGAAACGTGGTTGAAGCGTTTTCTCCCGATTTTTATTTGCCTGATCAAGATCTTTATATCGAGCTAACCACCCAAAAGCCAAAGCAGGTTTGGAAAAAGAACCGCAAAATAAGACGGATGAAAGAGCTTTACCCGCATATTAATGTCAGGCTGATTGATAAGAGAGGATTTGAAAGTTTGCTCAAAAAGCACAGCATAGATCAGAATCAGGAAGAAGGAGATAAAGATTGAGTGAACTAAAACCGTATGATGATAATCAATTAAAAGTAATAGTAACTCAGGAACAGATAGAAGAAAAAATTATTGAGCTTGGTAAAAAAATTTCAGAGGATTATGCCGGTCAGGAATTAGTTATGATTGGTGTTCTGCGTGGAAGCACTTATTTTTTGATTGATCTAACTCGCAAGATGAACATACCCTTTGCCATTGATTTTATCAGCATATCGCAATACAGCGAACAGGCCAGTTCAACCGGGGTAGTCCGCATCACCAAGGATCTTGACGTGAGTATCAGTGATAAACAGGTCCTCATCGTGGAAGATATTGTTGATACCGGGTTAAGCCTTGGTTACCTGCTGCGCAATTTGAAAACAAGAAATCCGGCCGGGTTAAAAGTTTGTACTCTGCTTAATGTGGAGGCACGCCGCATAGTTGAAGTTCCGGTGGATTATAAAGGGTTCGATATTCCCAACATTTTTGTGGTTGGTTACGGTCTTGATTACAATGAAAAATACCGCAACCTACAATTAATTGCAGAACTTAAGCGTCCCAAGTAAAAAAGTACATAATAAAACCAGGTTCCAACTGACCTGCGGTTTTACCTGCAGTATCCCTTTCCACCAACCTTCTCTGATTGTTTT
>PWEB01000243.1 GCA_003553305.1 Syntrophomonadaceae bacterium | reverse complement strand
AGGAATCGGTTCGTTTTGAAGCGGAAAGATGCGGGGCTCACTATGTAAATCACCGTTGGCTGGGTGGAATGCTGACCAATTTTAACACTATCCGCAAGCGTATTGACCGGATGATTAAGCTTGAAGAAATGGAAGTGGACAGCACTTTCGAACGTTTAACCAAAAAAGAAGTGCTTACCTTAAGAAATGAAAAAGAAAGACTTTATAAATTCCTAAGCGGTATTCGTAATATGAAAAAGCTGCCCGACGCAATTTATGTGGCGGATCCCCGAAAAGAGAAAATCGCTGTCGCTGAGGCGAGAAAGCTGGATATACCGGTAATTGCTATTGTTGATACTAACTGTGATCCTGATGAGATTGATTACCTGATTCCCGGTAATGATGATGCTATCAGGGCAGTTAAGCTGATTACATCGGTTATGGCAGATGCGGTTCTTGAAGGAAAACAGATCAGTGAAACACCGGAAGTTACTGAAGAACCTGCAGAGGTTGAAAAGCCGGAAGCAGTGACGGAACCCGAGATTGCTGCTACCCCAATAGATGTTGAAGAACCGCAAGCCGAAGGGATTCCGCCGGTTGAGAGTGGGATTGATGCTAATGCGGAGGAAGAAAGTACCGTTACAACGGCTCCTGTTGCAGAAGCAATTGAGGAAGCAGTAAGCGAAGCAACAGCAGATCAGCAGGAAACAGGCGGGGAAGCAGAAACAAAAGAAGCAGAAACAAAAGAAGCAGAAACAAAAGAAGAAGAAAAGTAAGCAGTGGCAATATAACTTAAAAATAGATTAAGTTCTGGCAGAGGAGTGTAGATTGATGCATATCGATGCAAAAGTTGTTAAAGCTTTGCGTGAAAAAACCGGAGCAGGAATGATGGATTGTAAAAAAGCATTGCAGGAAGCCGGGGGCGATGAAGAAAAAGCAGTGAGCGCCCTGAGAGAAAAGGGCTTGTCTACAGCAGCCCGCCGGGCAGGCAGGGCTGCAAATCAAGGAATTGTCGATTCATATATCCACCTCGGTGGGAAGATCGGTGTTCTGGTTGAAGTAAATTGTGAAACAGATTTTGTGGCCCGCAATGATGAATTTCGTGAGTTTGTTCGTAACATCTGTCTGCAGGTAGCGGCGACAAATCCGGCTTATCTTAACAAGGAAGATGTGCCGGAAAGTGAATTGGAAGAAGAACGGAAAGTTATTAAAGCCCAGGCTTTAAATGAGGGCAAACCTGAAAAAGTAATTGATAAAATTGTCGAGGGCCGTATTGAGAAATACTACCGTGAAAATTGTCTGGTCGAACAGGCTTTTGTTAAAGACGAAGAGATTACGATCAGCGAACTGCAAACCAATATCATAGCAAAAATCGGCGAAAATATTATTATAAGACGTTTCAGCCGATTCGAGGTGGGCGAAGGATTGGATTCCGATGTTTCGAGCTCCTGCGGAAGCTAACTTTTTATAAGAACACTGCAAAGTGTTCTTTTTTTATGAGGCAGGATCCTTTGAAAAAAGTTTAACTTTTTGAAGGGGATAACAGTTTTTTTGTCGAATAAACTTCTATGGAGGTGGATCAGTGGATAAACCTGCATACAACCGGGTCATACTGAAGTTGAGCGGGGAAGCTCTGGCCGGCAAGCGTGAATTTGGAATTGATCAGGAAGTTCTGAAGAGTATAGCCCTACAGTTAAAGGAAGTTAATTCCTACAAAGTTCAGGTTGCAGTTGTAGTTGGTGGCGGTAACATTTGGCGCGGAGCAAAAGCCAGCAAGCAAGGCATGGATCGCGCTACTGCAGATCATATGGGGATGCTGGCTACGGCTATTAATGCTCTCGCATTGCAGGATGCCCTGGAGCGATATGAAGTTGATACAAGAGTTCAGACCGCTGTTGAGATGCAGCAGATCGCTGAACCATACATTAGAAGAAGGGCTTTGCGTCACCTGGAAAAAGGTCGGGTGGTGATTTTTGCCGGAGGAACAGGGAATCCTTATTTTTCAACGGATACGACAGCTGCTTTAAGGGCTGCTGAAATTGAAGCCGAGGTTATTTTACTGGCCAAGGGTAAAGTGGACGGAGTGTATGATAAAGATCCTTTATTAAACTCTAAAGCGATCCGTTTTAAAGAACTGAATTATATAGAAGTTATTAACCAACACCTGGGGGTTATGGATTCTACAGCAGCGTCCCTGTGCATGGATAACAAAATTAAATTAATTGTTTTTGGATTAAATTTTGGGAACATCAAGAAGGCGATTATGGGCGAGAAAATCGGAACCATGATAAGAGGTGGGTAAACTGTGTTAGACGAGATTTATGCAGATGCTGAAGAAAGAATGAAAAAAGCGGTTGCTGCTTATCAACGTGAACTGAGTTCCCTGCGGGCCGGAAGGGCAACTCCTACTTTATTGGATCGGATTGAGGTTGATTATTACGGAACACTGACTCCGCTTAACCAGCTGGCCGGGGTTACTGCTCCGGAACCGCGGTTGTTGGTTGTTCAGCCCTGGGACAAGCAGTCTTTACCCGAAGTTGAAAAGGCCATCATGAAATCTGATCTTGGTTTGACCCCAAGCAACGATGGAAACGTGATCAGATTAACTATCCCTGAATTAACTGAAGAGCGTCGAAAAGATTTAGTTAAATTCGTAAAGAAAAAGGCTGAAGAAGGCAGAGTGGCGATTCGAAATATCCGGCGTGATGCCAATGACAGCATTAAACAGTTGGAGAAAGAAAGTGAAATATCAGAAGACGAAAGCAAACGAGCCCAGAATGAAATTCAGGAATTGACCGATGAAAGGATTAAAGAAGTCGAGCAGGTTCTGGAAGCTAAAGAAAAAGAAGTGATGGAAGTATAATCTTAAAAGCAGCAGTTGAGCTTTGGATACCTGTTCTGATGGACAGCGGGTGGAGCTGCGCTGAGTAGGAGCTGCTGTGACTTTGCCTGGGTTATACTGGTTAATTAAACGAGAGGCGGCTCTCTCCTGGCAGGAAAGGGGGAGCCGCTGTTTTTGAACGGTGGGATTATTTTTGGAAGTGGATCTGAAGGAACAGGAACTAAATGAAAATATTGACAGAGGGAAATTGCCCGCTCATGTAGCAATAATCATGGACGGCAATGGCCGCTGGGCAGCTGAAAGAGGATTGCCGCGGAAGGAAGGGCACCGACAGGGTGTGGAGACTGTCCGCAATACGGTCAGGTGCGGCAGCGATCTGGGGATAGAAATTCTGACCCTGTTTGCTTTTTCAACTGAAAACTGGCAGCGTCCGAGCTGGGAAGTTAATTATTTGATGAGCCTGCCTGAGAAGTATTTTCAAACTGAGCTTCCGGAGTTGATGCGAAACAACGTCAGGGTTAATTTAATTGGCGAAAAATCAAAACTGCCCGCTAAAGTGAGAAAAGCAATCGAAGAGGGTGCGGAAGAAACTAAAGTTAACAGCGGGATGGTTCTTAATTTTGCTCTCAACTATGGATCACGGTCAGAGATAATCATGGCGGTTAACCGGATCATTGATGAGGTGGCAGCCGGTAAAATTAAAGAAAAGATCGACGAAAGAGATTTTACACGGTATCTTTATACTGCCGGTATTCCCGATCCGGATTTGCTGATCAGAACCAGTGGCGAAAAAAGAATTAGTAATTTTTTACTATGGCAGCTGGCCTATAGTGAACTCTGGTTTGCAGATGTTTATTGGCCTGATTTTTCAAGAATCCATCTACTGGAAGCTGTCTACGACTATCAGCTTCGTAAACGACGTTTCGGCAAAGTATAATTACAAAAGGTGATGTTTAATGCTATATCTCCGTATATTGTCAGCTTTGATTGGGATTCCGGTGATTATCGGGGCAGTTTACTTCGGTGGTCCCTGGTACGCAATGCTAATATTGTTGATTGTTAATCTGGGGATCTATGAGTATAATAAAATTTTGAAAGCCGGAAACTATTATGTTCCACTTGTGGTCAATTACCTGGGGGTTACCCTTTTTATAGTGGTTATATTTTTTGAAAAGTATGCTTTAATCCTGCCCCTGGTCATGTTCTTATTCTTTGTGCTTTTTACTTTTACCCTCCTGAACATGGAGACCATTAATATTACTGATTCAGCACTGGCCCTGTGGGGTATAATTTACCTGGGTGGATTGTGCGGATACCTGCTCATGCTGCGCATGCTCCCTGATGGCGCTTTTTTTACTTATATCTTACTGGCAGGAGTATGGCTTAATGATACCCTGGCTTATTTTATTGGAGTTAAATGGGGTTCCCGGCTGTTTGCCCCGCAAATCAGCCCCAAAAAATCATTGGAAGGTTCCCTGGCTGGAATTAGCGGCACTGTGTTAATCTTTTTTTCCGGAGCGATTTTACTGCCGAATGTGGTTCCACTTAGCCCGGGTCAAGCTATTCTACTGGCCCTGGGGATTACTGTTTTTGCCCAGCTGGGTGACCTGATGGAATCTGCTCTGAAAAGACAGCTGCAGGTTAAGGATTCAGGTGGTATAATTCCCGGTCACGGAGGAGTCTTGGATCGGTTTGACAGTATGATGCTTGCTGCCCCATTTGTTTATTACGCATTTACCTTGTTCGATATGCTTTAGATAATCAAATTTCGCTCTGCCGCACGGGATGTTAAATGATTTTAACATAAACTAATGATAGATAGGAGTATAATGGTAAAAAGAATAGCTATTTTAGGGTCAACCGGATCTATCGGCCGACAAACCTTAGAAGTAATTGAAGCTTTAGGGGAAGAATACAAGGTGGTTGTCCTTACTGCCGGCAGCAATGATCAATTGCTTGGCGATCAAATCAGGCGTTTCAAACCTGAGTTCGCTGTACTCACTGATACTACGGCAGCCGAGCGGTTGGCTAAAAACACCCGGGACACCGGTTGCGCAATTCACTCCGGAAGAGATGGTCAGCTGCGGGCTGCAGCCTGGCCGTCTGCAGACCTGATGGTGATGGCCCAGGTTGGGTTCAGTGGATTTGAACCTGTGGCTGCAGCTTTAAAAGAAGGTAAAACAATAGCGCTTGCTAATAAAGAATCGTTGGTGATTGGAGGAGAAATTCTCCTACGCCATAATTTGCTAAAGCGGGATAAAATCCTCCCGGTAGATAGTGAGCACTCCGCAATTTGGCAGTGTTTGGGTTCAGCTACCTCTGACCAGCTACGCAGAATTTTCCTGACTGCTTCAGGAGGGCCTTTTTATGGCCGGAGAAAAGAAGAGCTGGAGCAGGTTACCCCTGCAGAGGCTTTAGATCATCCAAACTGGCAGATGGGCAGTAAGATTACTATTGATTCTGCAACGATGATGAATAAAGGACTTGAGGTGATCGAGGCAAAGTGGT
>PWEB01000302.1 GCA_003553305.1 Syntrophomonadaceae bacterium | reverse complement strand
TTGATCAATGATGAAATCAAAGAAATATTTATGGGTCTTGGTTTCCAGGTGGCCCACGGTCCGGATATCGAAAGTGATTACTACAATTTTGAGGCCCTGAACATTCCAGCCGATCATCCGGCCCGGGATATGCAGGATTCCTATTACATCACACCACAGTTTTTGTTACGGACTCACACATCCCCGGTTCAAATCAGGGCGATGGAGAAAAAAGCCCCAAACCTACCACTACGAGTTATCGCTCCCGGAAAGGTTTATCGGCGTGATGACGATGCCACCCACTCACCGATGTTTCACCAGGTTGAGGGACTTGCTGTGGATACAGATATAACTTTTTCTGATTTAAAAGGAACGCTGCTTTCTTTCGCCCGCGAAATGTTTGGTCCGGACCAAAAAATTCGACTGCGGCCCAGTTACTTTCCCTTTACCGAGCCCAGTGCCGAAGTTGATATATCTTGCATCATGTGCAGTGGAAAAGGTTGCCGGGTCTGCAGTTCAACCGGCTGGCTCGAAATACTGGGCTCCGGGATGGTCCATCCCCGTGTGCTTGAAATATCCGGCTATAATCCGCGGGAAGTGACCGGTTTTGCATTTGGAATGGGTGTGGAGCGGATTGCCATGCTAAAATATGGTATCGGTGATTTGAGGCTCTTTTTCTCGAATGATTTGCGTTTTCTTAAACAATTCGGATCGCTTAATACCAATGCGATTTAGTGATTGGTAATGATAAATGGGAGGGAAAATAATAGATGCGTGTTCCTTATAACTGGTTATTAGACTATATTGATCCGGGAATGACTCCCGAGGAGCTGGCTGATCGTTTAACTCTAAGCGGGGTAGAAGTAGAAGCGGTTGAACAATTTGGGCCTGCTTTACCGGGTGTTGTTGTCGGAGCAGTGAAGAATCTGGAGCCTCATCCGGGCAGAAGGAACCTGACCCTGGTTGATGTTGATCTGGGTGAGAAGGTTTTAAAAATAGTATGTGGAGCGAAAAATATGAAGGTGGGCGACAAAGTGGCTGTCGCCAAGCCCGGTTCTGAACTGCCCGGGGAGCGCAGGATTGAAGAGGCGTTAATTCATGGAACTTCTTCATCGGGAATGCTATGTTCAGCCCAGGAGCTGGATCTTGATTTAGGTAATGAGGATGAAATACTCATTTTGGACGACGATGCAGATCTCGGTGCCCCGATAGATAAAGTGCTTGGGTTTGAAGATAAAATTCTTCATCTTGAATTAACCCCGAATCGTCCAGATTGCTTGAGCATGATCGGTGTGGCCCATGAAGTTGCTGCTTTGACCGGGCATGCAGTTAAAATGCCGTGCATGACTCCACCGGAAATTGACCAGAAAGTCGATCAGGTTTTTAAAGTGAAGGTGGAGGACACCGATCTTTGTCCGCGCTATACTGCCCGGGCTGTCCGGGGAGTAAAAGTAAAAGAATCCCCTTTGTGGTTGCAGCTGCGGCTTCTGAAAGCAGGCATTCGGCCGATTAGCAATGTAGTAGATATCTCTAACTACGTAATGTGGGAGTTTGGCCAGCCTCTGCACACCTTTGATATGAAGCTGCTAAAAAATAATGAAATTGTGGTCAGACGGGCCAATAAAAATGAAACCCTGGTAACCCTGGATGGTATTAAGCGTGAGTTGAGCGGGGAAACTTTGGTCATAACCGATGGTAACGCACCAGTTGGACTGGCCGGTGTGATGGGTGGTGAAAACACCGAAATCTCGGATTTGACCAGTGAAGTTCTTATTGAAGCCGCTGCTTTTGATCCGACCAATATCAGGCGGACTGCCCGGCGCTATAATCTCCCCTCTGAGGCATCACAACGCTTTGAAAAGGGGGTTAATCCGGAAGCGGTAATCTGGTCGCAGGATCGGACTGCTTTTTTAATGAGTGAGATGGCTGAAGGTGAAGTGTTAAACGGGATTTTGGATAGCAACAGCGACACGGTTCAACCGACCAAGATCCGAGTGAGCCCGGAAAGGGTAAATAAAATACTGGGCCTGGCTATACCACACACTGAGGTGACCGATATTCTTACCCGCCTGGGTTTCACTATTCAGCAATCCGGGAATGATGTTTTGGATATATCTGTACCTTTAAGGCGGGGTGATGTAAGCCTGGAGGAAGATGTGGTTGAGGAAGTAGCCCGTCTTTATGGATACGATAAAATACCGATCACTTTACCTCGAGGGGAACTGCAGGAAAATAATTTATCAGTTGAAGAAAGAGCGCAGTCATTAATCAGAGAAGTGCTCACTGCATCTGGGTTTTATGAATGTATCACCTATTCATTCTTTAACCCTGCAACCCTGAGCCGCCTCAGGCTGCCTGAAAATGATCCGAAAATGCAGACTATTCCGGTTCAAAATCCTTTTTCAGAGGAGCAAGCTGCAATGCGGACCACTATCCTGCCTGGATTACTGAAAGTGGTTCAGCACAACCTCAGCCATCGGGAATTGAATCAGATGTTCTTTGAAATTGGTTCAGTATTTGAAGCTGATGCCCTGCCCCTGGAAAAACTCCCTGCAGAAAAGGTTAAGTTGGTTCTGGCAGCAACCGGCCTGATTCCCGATCCGAACTGGATTGTTCCTTCCAGGGAAGCCGATTATTATGCGATAAAAGGCGCTTTGGAAGTTTTGTTTGACAGGCTGCAGATTGGAGCAGTAGAGTTTGTGCCAGGGAAAACACCATTTAGCCATCCGACGCGCTGTGCTTTGCTCAAAATTGACGGGCAGGAGCTTGGTTATCTTGGGCAGCTGCATCCCGAGGTGGCAGAAGAATGGGAGATTGATCAACCTGTGACGGTTTGTGAGCTTGATCTGACTTTGCTTGAAGAGAAGGCAAGCCTGTCCCCCAGGGTTGTTCCGCTGCCGCGTTACCCTGCAGCCAAAAGGGATTTGGCTATCGTAGTTCCAAAGGAAATTCCTGCCCGGCAGATAGAGGAAACCATCAATGAAGCGGGCGGGCATCTTATCAGTCAAGTGAAACTATTTGATCTTTATGAAGGCAAGCAGGTCCCGGAAGGGAAACGCAGCCTTGCTTACTCTATTGCTTTCAGGCGGGAAGAGGGGACGCTAACCGATGCTGAAGTAAATCAAGCTCAAAACGATATTGAAAAAGCTCTTTTTGACCTGGGAGCGGTTTTGAGAAGTTAGAGAGAAGGATTACTGCTGATCTATCACGAATACTAAATGAACAGGGATAAAAGACGAGATTTTTCTGATAAGCTGGAGGCAGGCGGAAGTATGGAGGAAAAAGAAAAAAACAGAGTTGCTGTGTATATCATGGGGGAAGAGTATATCCTGAGAGGTTCTTCTTCAACTGATAAAATGCACGAAGTCGGACACTATGTGGATCAGCTTATGAAATCGTTAGCGGAAAACAATATTCAAATGAGCAAGCAAAAAATTGCCGTGCTGGCCGCCTTGAATCTTGCCGATGAGTTACTCAGGTTGAAGAAAGACAATAGCTTGAATACTGAGAACTTAAGGGATCGCAAAGAAAGAGGTGGCGACAATGAATTGGCTTGATATACTTCTGATTGCTGTTTTCATCCTGCATGTGATTAGCGGGCTATCCCGCGGGATGGTCAAACAATTATTTGATATATTTGGTTTTATTGTGGTGCTCCTTCTCTCTTTCTGGGGAAGCCGTATGTTCAGCAGCGTTCTGGCTGAATATATCAACCCGGAAGATATAATCACTCATCATGAATTAATTGAAAGCCTGGGACTTGAAGTTGCCATGGAGAACGTTCCGCAGCTTATTGCCGGGATTATTGCGTTTCTAGCCTTGTTTTTGATCTTAAGCATAGTATTCCGCTTGTTTTCAGGCGGGTTCAGGTGGATTAACCGTATTCCGGTGATTGGACTTTTTAACCGGTTGGGCGGGGGAATACTTGGAATATTGATCGGAGCATTATTTGTCTATATAATTATTGCTGCTATATCCTTGATTCCTATGGATTTATTTATGGAGGCCATAGCAGGTTCAGAGGTAGTTTTTTTTACTGAACACTACTTTACACCGCTGGCTGGAGAATTAAAAGATTTTGCAATTGATTTTTACCTAAGTCTGAATGGCTAATCAAAGCTGGTCTCGAGCGGTTAACTGTCTCCTGCGCTTTTTCTTGTCGGAGGCACTTTCCGGGAGATGCCGGCTTTTTACCGTCAAATTGCCTGGTATTCTATGCTGAATACAAGTTAAAGGAGTAAAACAGGTTTGGCTTTAGATAATCATTTTTTCAGCTTTAAGACTGAAGAGATAGCCCGGAATCTACTGGGTCAGTATCTTTGCCGGGAAACAGAAGAAGGGCTTACTTCAGGTTTAATAGTCGAAACCGAAGCATATTTAAGCGAACATGATCCTGCCTGTCATGCTTCCAGTGGAAAGACAAAGCGAAACGCAACGATGTTTGGTCCGCCGGTGCGGGCCTATATCTACTTTATATACGGAAATTACTTCTGTTTTAATGTTGTGACCGCACCGGAAGGAAAAGGTGAAGCGGTTTTAATCCGGGCTGTTCAGCCCTTAGAGGGTTTGGATTTGATGCTGCAGCGCCGGGGTGCTCAATGTAGTATAAACAATTTAAGCAGCGGTCCGGGGAAGCTATGTCAGGCTTTTGCTATTGATAAATCGCTTGACGGACATGATTTAAGGCAAAAGCCGCTATATCTGAAGGAAAACAAAACTGAATATGATCGATGGCAGGTAGAAGCAACACCGCGCATCGGCATATCTTCGGCTCAGGATAAACTGCTCCGTTTCATAATAAGCGGAAACAAATATTTATCGAGGTGAGATTGACTTGCCTGATGTAATTAATGAACGGGAAATCAAGGTGCTAGAATTTGATCAGATTCGCCAAAAGTTGGCAGCGATGACGGTTAGTCCAATGGCCCGGGAAAGGGTTAACGAGTTACTGCCTTCTTCCGACTGCGCCGAGGTAGAACAGTGGCAGCAGGAAACCAGTGAAGGACGGCTGCTTTGTTCAAGGAATGCTTTTATTCCATCAGCGGTGGACGATATCAAGCCGCATTTGATTCGCGCATCGAAAGGCGCTATGCTTTCCGGTTCAGGGCTCGCTGCAGTGATGTCTTTTGTTAAGGCAGCACACCGCTGGCCAAAATTTTTCAGGAATCGGGATCACTTTGAGCTTTATCCACATCTTGCCGGCCTGACTTCGAAGCTAAAGATATGTGATCAACTGGATGCACTTTTAGAGCAATCTATCGATCCGGAGGGCAATATCCTGGACACTGCTTCTGCGCAACTTTCATCGCTGCGCCGCAAGAAGCAGTCCCTGCAAAACAAGATCAGGGAAAAACTCGATGAATA
>PWEB01000082.1 GCA_003553305.1 Syntrophomonadaceae bacterium | reverse complement strand
TCAAGGTCAATCAAGAAAAATACAAATCAGGCCCCCTGTGAACGCCGGGATTAATTCTCACCCTACGACTACAAAAAAGGATAAAAAGCTGGTCCGGCTATTACAGGAAGATTTGCCTTACTCAATGACTCCCTACTCAGATTTGGCGGATCAACTGCGTATAGACACCCAGGACCTTCTTGCAGGCATTCAGCGCTTACTGGATCGGGGAATGATGCGCCGCCTGGGAACTGTACTTGCCCATCGCAAAAGTGGTTTTAGTTCCAATGCCATGGGAGTATGGGTGGTCCCGGAAGAGCGGGTAAACGAGACCGGTCTGAAAATGTCTAAATTTAGGGAAGTTACTCATTGCTACCATCGTCAAACTTTTTATGATTGGCCCTATAACCTTTTTAGCATGGTCCACGGGCATTCAGATCAAGAATGCCGGGAAATTATGGGTACAATTTCTGAAGCGACCGGGATCAACAACTATGCGCTGTTGTTTAGTGATAGAGAATTAAAAAAGACCAGTATGCGCTACTTTAACGAGTAAGAGAAACTCTTAATTTGATAAGGATATCTAATCAGATATCTAATCGAAGGAAAGGAAATACTCCTTGATTCCTTCCATCATGGCCGCGGCAAATTGCTGCTGTCCCCTGGGATGAAGGATGTGCCAGTTGTCTTCAGGGTGCATCATATAACCGGCCTCCACTAAAACGCAGGGAAACTGGGTGTGCCTGGTTACCGCAATATTCCTTTTCCAGGTGTACAGCGCCGGCAGGTCCATTTCTTCTGTCACCGTGTCAAGCATGATATCTGCCAGTTTTTCGTTATGATCATAGTTATAAAGAGTCATTATTCCGTGGGTATTTACTGCATCCGCTCCGTGGCCGTGGGCGTTGGCGTGAACGCTTATGAAAAAGTCGGTCTCATCCATAAATTCTGCTTTCGGGCGATCGTAAAGATCTAAATCTACATCTTCAGTGCGGGTCATGATCACATCCGCACCTTCTTTTAGCAGGAGCTCTTTTAGATAAAGGCTTATGTCCAGGACCACGTCTTTTTCATAAAGTTCACCCGGCCCGGGTGCGCCCGGGTCTTCTCCTCCGTGCCCGGGATCAACAACTATGGTTTTGCCTTGCAAGGGGTTTTCTGCATCTGCCCCGGGCGGTTTGTCGAGCTTAAATCTCAGGGCGGTGCCTTCCCACGAGGGGGTAAAACCGGTAAAGGCTTGATTAAGCTTTATTTTTAATACCAGGGCATTGGGCTCCCCTGCCATGGGCTCGAGAATCAACTCCTGCACCGAACCGGGCATTTCCGGAATTTCCAGATCTTCAACCCTGTCTATCCCGTACATTTTGATCTCCAGTTGATTCGTACCGCTGTCAACGAGGAAGGAAAACCGCTCGTCGGCGTCCAGGCGCAGGCTAACTTTTTCGCCGGTTTCTTTTACTTCGATACCGGACAATATCGGGTCCAGGATATCTTTGTCTTCCAGTTCCCGGCCTGCGTCTTTATGAAGCAGGTAGGTCTCGTTTTCTTCAAGTCTTACCCGGTAATAGTCTCCGGAAGCTCCTATCGCTTCGAAGCGGGTTCCTTCAGTCAGGTAACTGGCGACGTTGTCGGGGTAACCGGTGCCGCCCCGGGTGTCGGAATAAAGCTGGTAAGAATCATCGCGGATAATTCTAAACCAGCCTGAAAAATTTAGTTCTGGATCCTCTTGGACCTCTAACACTTTATAGGGAAGTTCGGAAAAAAAGGCTACCCGGCCCGGCAATTCGCGGCTGACCTGTTCTCCGTCTTTATCTAAAATTACAGTAATAGGCATGGTATCAGAAACCCCTTCAGCAGGAGCGTCGTAAGCGCTCACCGTGTATACGGCACTATAGATGCCGCCGCTCCCCGGGGGGCCGGTCGGGTATTCTAACTCTGTCATTTGAACATAATTGCCTTCACCGATTTGATAATAAGCCGTGGCTTCCGGACTGCCCCGGGCCACTATCTTCAATGTCTCTCCCGGGTTTATAATCTGGTCCTCTTCGGGCATCAAATGAGAGGAATGAATTTCCAGGGGTGCTTCCGGCATGGCCTGCAAACCTTCCGGGTAAATAACCGATCTTTCCACCATGGTCCTTTCAACACCGTCACTGGCTTCTACCCTGACGGTATATTCCTCGCCGCGGGGAATATCGACCAGGGTTAGAAAGTTCCCGGTTTTTCTGTTTAACATGTCCACCGGTTCCCCGTTTACGGTCACATCGACCTGCGAATAGGACTGGGTGGTTCCGAAAACAAATAAAGAATCCGCATAATAACTGATCTGATATTCGGGTGGGTAAGCAACATGCAGAAGCAGCTCCTCTTGTTCTTCGTCTCTTTCCGGATCAAATTCCTGCGGGGTGGAAATGATTACTTCTCTTGTTTCTTCATTCCATTCCACAAAGGCTCCCAGCGCTTCCGCAGTCGGTTCTATGGGGGTATAGACTGTATCATCGATCAGTTTTACCGGCGCATCCCATGTAACAGTTTCACCGTCAACGGTTACTTCATGACTGCCGGCGGGGAGATGAACCGTGAACTCGCCAAGGCTGCCGGAGAATACTTCATTGCCGGGATTCCACCTTGTATAGGCGCCTAATCTTTCAAAGACGGGTTTCGCGGGAACAAATATTACTTCATCCTCTATTTTTACCGGGTCGTCCAGCTCAATTAGCTCATCGTTAATTACAAGATCAATAATTCTTGCCTGGTAAACCATAAAAACTGAAACACCCACTATGGAGATAATCAAGACGGCCAACACAATCTTTTTCATTATTATTCGCCCCCATAAGGAGATTTAACTTCCGGTAAAAACTGCCTGAATATAAAAAGAGCGATCCGAATTGTTTATTCTCGGACCAGGTTAGGACTGCGAAGTGGGATTATTATTTGAAATGATAATATAATTCCAAAAGCCCTGTCAAAAACGATGAAACGAAAAAGCTGTCAACTTCTATCTCAATATTAACGGATTAGTAGAAATATTTCAACCTCTCGAGTTCTTTTATGTCATTGGGTCGGTTCTTTTAAAATTATTATTCTTACAGCATATGGATTTGTTGTAGAATGCCGATTATTTTAAATTCTGCTCCAGGACCACCGAAAAAGTAAATCTTTAACGAATAAACATATAGAGGAAACAATAGTATCTATAATTTTAACCCGGAAGGATGATTTAATGACGATACCGAACTCTTATTCAGAGAAGAGGTGATTCCTGCCTTGCATCAGGATCAATTAAAACAACTGCTCGAGTTATCGGTATCGGGTGAAAAACAGGCCAGGGAAAAGCTAATCAGCCACTACCGCCCCTTTATATTAAAGGAAGCCCAGAAGATCTGCCGGCGGCCCTTGGAGTGGGGGCGGGATGAAGAACTAAGCATAGCCTTAATTGCTTTTAACGAATCGATTGATGCTTACCGCGAATCCAAGGGTGGTTCTTTTGAGCATTTGTCCAGACTTGTTATTAGGAGAAGACTGATTGATCATTTTCGCCGGGCGGGAAAACACAGTCTGGTGATAATGCCCGGCGACGACTTTCTGTCAAAATCCGCAGTCGAGGAAGACTGGGAACAAGATGAAAGGAAGCAAGAAGTTGAAGCTTACAAACGGCTTTTGAAAAAATATAATATTACCTTTGCGATGCTAATCAAATCTCAGCCAAAGCATAAGGAAACCAAAGAAAAATTGAAACGGGCGGCCAGGATCATGGCTGAAAACCAGGATTTAATTGATTACCTTAATAAAAACGGAAGATTGCCAAAACGCAGGCTTTGCGAATGGACCGGGTTGACACCGCGAGTACTGGAGCGGGGGCGAATTTACGTTATAGCTCTCGCCCTGCTGCTGTCAGAAAATGAGTTTTCTCACCTCCAAGAATATGCCCGGGATCTGGCGGTTGAAGGAGAGATTTAAATGAAAAAAGCTGAGGGTATTGTCCTGCAAGTTGATAAAAGAAAAGTGATCGTCCTCACGCCAGACGGGGATTATCTCAGTGTGCCCCATCCCGGAGGATTATTAGAGGCCGGAGATAAAATAATTTACAATCCGGCTTTGCTGTCATGGCCTAAAATCTTTGCGGCGGCAGCCTCCCTGGCGGCAGTTATCTTTTTAGTTTTTTTCTTAATTCCGGTAGAGGGTCCTGAAAATGATTGGTCGGAACCTGCTGCTTATCAGTACGGTTACCTGGCCCTTGATATTAACCCGACCCTGGAATTAGTTTTTGATGAAAATCTGGTGGTGGTAGATTGCCTTCCTATTGACAGCGAGGCCCGCTTACTGGTGGAAAATTGTCCTGAGGAGAGCAGGCTGGATGTTGTCCTGGAATGGCTGCTGGAACGCTCTGTCCACGAGGGTTACCTCGATTTGGAGCTTGAAGACAATCTGATTCTCATCACGCTGGTCGAATCGGAACAGGCCGGAGTTGATCCGGAAACGCTGGCGGATATTATCGATGAGAAGTTGCTGCAGCTGAAAGTTTCTGCTTATATAGGCATAAACAAGGCTGACGAGCAGGCCAGAAAAAAAGCAGATTCTGAAGGAGTGTCTTTAAACCGCTATTTATGGTTTGAAGCACTACAAGAGCAAGTTAGTGAAAAAGTGCCCGAGGATTTACCCCTTCCGGAAATGGTAACTAGGCTGGAAACCCCTCCGGCGGAAGGTATTTTTCGCTCTGCCGGAAAGTCTGCTGTAAAGACACCGGCTCCGGTTGAAACTGACGATCTGCCCGAACCGGCGGTTGATCCGACCAAACCTGACGATATGCCGGTTGATAAACCGCTACAACGGGAAAAGGCTCCAGAGCTTCCAGTGGATACTCCAGGGCCGACTGAAGGGGGGCCCGGCTCTCCGGAGGATATTCCCGACCCTCCCGAAAACAACCCCGGTCCTCCGTAGTGATAAACCGGGCTGGCTGAAATTTTGGTGTGACCACCAAAATAACGAACTGGTTTCGAATAAAATAGTAAACCGAAAGAATCAAAAAGAATCAAAAGGAGAGTTAGAGCAATGCTGAAAAAAATTATGATCATAACGGCAGCTGTTTTACTGCTTTTTGGAGGTTCCGTATGGGCCGTGGATGGCAACGGGCCAGAAACTTTGTTAACCCCCAAAAATCCATTTTACGATGCAGGCCAGGCTATTGAGAATGCCCAGTATGAACTGGCCACGGATCTGGAAGAAAAAATTATGGTCCAAGATGAATACTCGAAACGCAGACTGGCGGCAATGGAAAACGCCGGGGACCCTGAAGATTTTAATGAACTCCTGGCAACATATGCCGAGCATGAACAGGAATTGGGAGAACTTCTAGAAGAATTAGAGGGGCCGGATGCTGAAGAAATA
>PWEB01000187.1 GCA_003553305.1 Syntrophomonadaceae bacterium | reverse complement strand
CCATCCTCATTTCCGGTAACCAGGCAGCCCCCGACCCGTCCGTAAAAACCATACTGCCCGGCATCATTCAGGTCGCCGGAATGTCCGTAAAGCCTTTCAATTATCTTCTGACAAACCGAGGTTTTCTCACCAAGCCAGATCGCCGTGCCTAATATAAGGATGTCAGAATCCAGTAATTTCTTATAAATCTGGGGCCAGTCATCTTTTTCCCAGCCATGTTTGGTCATATCAGCATTTACACCGTAAGCAATTTCATAATCCACCGCCCTTAGGATCTCCACTTCCACACCGTTTTTTTCCATGATAGCCTGGGGAATTTTCATTAATCCTTCCGTGTGTGATAGCTCAGGCGACTTTTTTAAAGTACAATTAATAAAAAATGCCTTCAAATCGGAAAAATCCCATTTGCTTGTACTGCACAGTTTTTCCTGCATACTGTTTAAAACACTCTCTGTCATCACCAAATCCTCCCTTATATTTTTAATGCTACCTGGTAAAATAATTGCAATCCGTCTAAGGAGACCTGCTTGCCATCGGTAAAATTATAAATGAGTGATCGCGGGCAATTGAAACGCCCTTCAAGCAATGTTATATTATATGTAGATCCTTAAACAAAGAAAGCGGAGATTATAAAATCGATGTTTATCCAAAACTATAGTAAACTTCGACAAAACATGGTTGAGACCCAATTAATGCGTCGGGGCATAACAAACAAAAAAGTCTTAGATGCTTTTTACAAGGTGCCCAGACACTTATTTGTAAGCCCGGAGCAACGTTTTAAGGCCTATGAAGATTTCCCCCTGCCCATTGACCATAATCAAACCATTTCACAACCCTATATGGTGGCCCTGATGACTGAAGCTTTGGATTTAATCGGTGATGAAAAGGTTTTGGAAATAGGGACCGGTTCGGGATACCAGACAGCAATTCTGGCTGAAATAGTTGAGCATGTATATACTATTGAAAGATTTGAAAAGCTATCCCAGGATGCTGATAAAGTGCTAAAAGAGCCAGGTTATAATAACATTAGCATAAAAGTGGGGGACGGAACTAAAGGATGGCCCGAAAAAGCCCCCTTTGGCGGTATCCTTGTAGCAGCTGCTGCTAATCATATCCCCTCCTTATTACTGGAGCAACTTGCCTATAACAGTATAATGGTCATACCTGTTGGCGGTTCCCGAGAACAGGAATTGATGGTAATCAGTAAAGACCGGCAAGGAAATATCACCAAACAAAAAACCTTGGGCTGCCGCTTCCTGCCTTTGATAGAGGATCAGGATTATTAAGGTTTATTACAGGCAGAAGCATCCGGCTTTTCTTGTTGATAGAAACCAGGTCCGGTAATCGTTAATATATGAAGCCGGGATATTTTATTATTTAAAATGCCGAATCGCAATGATACTTTTACAGCAAGGAGTTGCTTTTTATGAAAACCACCCTGGAAATACCGGTCCGCTCTACAGAAGTTGATTCTATGGGTCACGTCAATAATGCCAAGTATCTGGAATACCTGGAATGGGGCAGAGAAGACTGGTTTAAAAAGGCAAACTGCTCTTTTGACAATCTGATTGCCCGGGGAATTGGATTGGCTTCGGTTAATATCAATATTGATTACCTGGGTGAATGCCTGAAAGATGATATTTTGCTGGTTGTAACTTCTCCGGTTAAAGCTGGCAAAAGCAGCTTTGTTTTTCTTCAGGAAATATTTAAGAAGGATTCGATGAAAAAAGTGATCAGTACCCATGTAACCATAGTAACCATCGGCATGGAAACAAGAAAAAGCACACCCATTCCTTCCGACCTGTCAAAACATCTAATCTCTACTGAAATATAGTGGATGCAAAGCGATTCTAATTATATAAAGTAACACCTCCTGGAATTAATCAGGACAACCGGGGCGAGGGGCCACTTTCTATCTGCACCTGCGGTAAAAACTTCGCACCCGGAACATCCCTGCCCCCGCATAATCTATAGTTTAATTTCGTACTTTTGTTCAGTCATTTCTATGCCCCACAGCTCGATTCTTGTTTCTTCAGTGATTTTGAAACCGACTGACCGGTAAAGACATGCTGCCTGGGGCAAAATATCAACCGTTAATAAAAATATTGAGTGATATCCGCATTCCTGGGCAAATAAGATTACTTCCTCTACGAGCTTTCTACCGACTCCAAGGCCCCTGATTTTCGGGTGAAGCAGTAGCCAGCGCAGTTGAGCTTCCTGATCGGAAGCCCTGACCAAGGCAGCCGAACCCATCACTGATCCGTCTTTTTCTACTATCCAGATCCGCTCCCTTGAGTTAAAGAACTTTACAAATTCGGCCAGGGGAGCAGCAACATAAGGTTCAAAAGTATAATTAAAACCACATTGATCAGCATAGAGTATCCCATGCAAATAGATTATTGAGCCCATATCTCCCGGCTGAAGTCTATTGCGAATGATAATCTCGTGGCTATCATTTGTTTCACTCATCTTTTGTTTTCAACTACCTCTTTAAATGCCCATAACCAGGTTTTCTATAAATCTTTTACGCCCAGCAAACTGCTTACCTGATCCAGTCCCTGATCATCGACTTCGAAAAGCCACTCTTCTGTCAGGACCTCGCGCAGATAATCCTTAGCATCCGGTTGAGCATCTAAAGCCTCGGCCATTTTCTTGTAGATATCCGGGGTGTAGTCGTAAACCCGGACCAGGTGATCGAGTTTGTACTTGATATTATTGATGTTTGTCGGTACGGCCATGCACTTCTGAGCCATCAGCGGGCAGGTGATCGAATCTTTCTGGGTTGAGAATTCAAAGAATTTGCTGCACATAGGGCAAAAATATTTGCCCGTATCCATTTCGCCTAAGATATCAAGGCTGTCCAGTTTAATTGTCTCCTCCACTGCTAATTTTTCTTTTAACAATTCCAGAGCAGGCTCTAAAATACTAAAAAATCTATCTTGATCCCATACTTTCTCCAGGTCAGTGATAATCATGGAGATTTCACCGGAACGGATTCGCTGCCCGGTTTCACTGCCCGATATTGTGATAATAAAACTTTTAATGGTCTGCATCGGTTCATGCTTATATGCAAAATTCCATTGCTCAAGAAAATCAAAATATTTTTCGACCCACAGCCTGGCAATATCTTTTGGATCGCCTTTTGCCAAAAAAGCCAGCATTTTTTGCGGGATTTTTGGATAAAACAGGCCGATTTTTTCCAGGCTAATTGTCGATTCCGGACCAGCCAGCTCCACGGGGATAGGGGTATTGATACATATCTTGGACATATAGGGACAAACAGGTTCCTCCATCGAAAAAAGCATTTTGCAGGTCAGGCACCAATAGCGGTTTGAAGGCGATTTTTCTCCCCTGGGCATTTCTGCTACCCGGGCCATAATTTTTTCCCGGTTTTTAAACATTTTCCCACCTCCAGGTTAAAGGTTTTACATTGCTGAACAGATAATTTTGAATTATACTTCTATATTTCCAGCAGAATTCCTGCTTATCAAATAATTCACTGTTTGGTAAAAGCCATTGGCAATCTTTGGCGGCACCCATTGAAAACTGCCTTACTAATACCCAGCCCTTCGTAACCTGCAAAAATAAAAACAAGGGGAAATGGGTTAATTAGAAAAGAGGAATTTCCCCGGGCGCCTCGAGTCCCTGGCGCGCCTGGATAGATTTATGTAACCGATGCCCTGTAAATATCTTCTATAGAGCTGCCCAGCATAGCATTAAATTCTTCATCTGATTGATGAAAATTAAGGCCTTCTAGCAATGCCCTGGAAAAACTAGCAATTAGTCCGGGGTTTCGCTCTAACCTTATAACCGCTTCTTCTCTGCTATAACCACCGGAAAGCGCTACTACACGCATAACCTTTGGATGCTCAACTAATTCAGAATAAAAACCATCTTCATCTGGTATAGAAAGCTTCAGCATAATTGTTTCGTCCTCAGAAAGGTTATTCAGGTGCTGTAATATTTCTATCTTCATTAATCTCTCTGATTCTGCTTTATCAGGGCTCTTTATATCGATTTCAGGCTCCAGGATAGGAACAAAGTCTGCTGCAATGATTTTTTTGCCGTAGAAAAATTGCTGCTCAACATTTTTTTTAATTCCTGCAGGATTAGCGCTTTTTATGACAGATCTCATCTTTGTTCCGAACATCTTTCGTTCTGCTGCCCGGTCCAACTTGGAATCCAAATCTGTTATGGGCTTCATCAGCTGAACCCCTTCTGCTTTCTCTTCCAGGCCTTTATCTACCTTGAGAATAGGAACGATACCCTTTTTCTCCCACAGATAATCCCCCGTATATAAATCTTCTATGGTTCGATCCATAGTATTCTCGAATAAAATCGCTGCCAGAATATGCTTCGATGTAAAGGACGGACTGCTAATGATTCTAGTCCTCATAGCATGAACCAGGTCGAACATCTCATCTTCGCTTTCATATTGGTCCTCAGATATTCCATAACCTGCAAGCGCTTTAGGTGTGCTTCCTCCACTCTGATCGAGCGCAGCCACAAATCCCTGGCCGCTTTGCATTACTTCACTTTGTTTCTTGTTCATTCAATGCACCCCATTGCTTAATAATTTTCTTTTAACGAGATATTCTATCCTTGATTTGTCTCAAATAGTCTAAATACAGTCTGTCCCTTGATCAAGTTTCCCCATAATAAAACCTGCCTTCTTCAATTGTAGCACAAAATATAGGAGGTCATGTCCAAAACATCAAACTCAAGAAGTTTTTTCCTGGAAGAGTATTCTTCCTGTGATTCACGGACTGAATCCATAGCAACGCTTAGCGTTTTCCTATTCGGGGTATGAAGTGTATGCATTACTCACCTTTAACAGTAAAGGGCTGGAAAGAAGGACAGCAGCAAATCAGATTTCAATTAAAGCCCCTACAATTTACCCTAACTTCTGCTTGGTCCATATTGCGCAGAACAGGGGACAGTTATTTGCTCTGCCAATCCCTATTTGTTTGTGGCTGAGTCAGGGGTGAGGTGCGCCAATATCTCATCAGCCACGTGGACAAATTCATCTGTAGCTCGTGTAATTCTCCAACCTATTTCTGGATGTTTCTTTACTAACTCCCATTCTTCATTGGAAAGCGAGCCTTCTTTCGTCAATACGTCCTCAGGTATATTTATCTTACCTATATCATGAAGGGAGCTCAACAATCTCAACCGGTTCAGTTCAGTTTCTGGAAGCTCCAGCTTCTCCCCGATTTGAAGGGCAACTGCCTGTATGTTATTAGAATGTTCTTCTGTTTCGAAACTTTTTGCTTCCAGCGTCTTTTGCAAAGCATTGAGGACAGCGCTTTTTGTGCTCCGGCTATTAGCAAGCTTATTTTTGTACATGTCATTTTCGGCTTCGCTCAAAATAACT
>PWEB01000045.1 GCA_003553305.1 Syntrophomonadaceae bacterium | reverse complement strand
GTCAAAGCGCAGGAAGATTTAATCTATACCTTTAGAATAAAGTGCGAAGAATTTGATGATGTTATTAAAGTGGGACGCACTCATCTTCAAGATGCCGTGCCGATCAGGTTAAGCCAGGAGTTTTCAGCTTATGGACGCGTCCTTAATCGAGACTTAGATCGACTGAGGCGTTCGATCAAAGAATTAAGATTTATCAACATGGGAGCAACAGCAGCAGGCACAGGTCTTAATACAGAACAAAAATATACATTAGAAGTGGTCCGTAAATTAAGGGATTATTCAGCGCTTGATATTATCGGGGCCAGTGATTTAGTTGACGCAACTCAAAATGTGGATGCACTATCAGAAGTATCCGGCGCTCTAAAAATTTTGGCTTTAAATCTCTCTAAAATAGCCAATGATTTTAGGCTGTTATCTTCAGGTCCCCGGGCAGGGTTTGCAGAGATTAACCTGCCTCCTGTTCAGGCCGGTTCTTCTATCATGCCGGGTAAAGTTAATCCGGTGATGGCTGAAGTGGTGAACCAGGTCGCTTTTCAGGTGGTGGGAAATGACACCACGATCAGTCTGGCTGTTGAAGCCGGACAACTTGAGCTAAACGTGATGGAGCCCGTCCTTGTCTATAATCTTCTGCAGAGCTTTCAGATCTTAACTAACGTAATCGATGTATTTGAAGAAAAGTGTGTAAGAGGAGTTACAGCTAACCGGGAAAAATGTGAAAATGATGTAGAAAACAGTATCGGTTTAATTACAGCCATCAATCCTCATGTAGGTTATGAAACTGCTTCTGCCATTGCCAAAGAAGCTTTGGAACAGAACAAGCAGGTTCGTCAGCTTTTATTAGAGAAAAATATCTTTACAGAAGAAGAATTATGTTCAATTTTCCAAGTTAAAGATATGACCAGACCCGGTATTGCGGGGGCTCAATTTTTAAAGAGATTTAATAAGTAATTTTCTGTTTTGCGAAGAATACTCTTCTTAGAGTTGCCAGCAGCACTCTAAATCTTGATTACTGGAGCATTATATATTGACTTCATTAAGGGGTACGGCGGCAGCAGGAGTTAAGTGGACCGCAGCCAGTGCAACCTTTGCTGCTGTAACTGCTCTACTTTTCCAGCTTATCAAAGCCAGGTTTTTGGTCCCTGAAGAATTTGCCTACCTTGCAATTCTGATGATTGTGATTGGACTAAGTAGAAATTTAGAAGCTGCCGGTTTTAACCGGGGGGTAATTCAAAGAGACCTGGTCACAGTTGAAGAAGCTTCTTCTCTTTTGATCCTAAATGTAATCCTTTCTTTTTCCGCTTCAGTAATAGTCTACTATTCAGGTGCACCTGTAGCCGCATTTTTTGAGCTTCCCCGTCTGGATATTTATTTAAGAATTATTAGCCTGGCTGTTTTTTTTCAGGGGCTGACCCATTTTTTTGTTGTTTTTCTGGAAAAACATTTCTATTTTAAAGTTATAGCCACGATCCAGATAATCCGTCAGTTTTTATTTGTCGTTCTGGCCGCGATTCTAATAGTGCTGGGTTGGGGCGTGCTGGGCTTTGTCCTGGGGCATGTTCTGGCCACAATTATTTCAGCCGGCCTGTTTGTTGGAGGCGGATTAAATAACCGGGTGGCCACCCTCAAACCGCACTTCCGGCTGAACGATTTGCGCCCCTTTATCAAGTTTGGTATTTTTGTAACCGGAAGACAAACTTTGAGCATAATAACCAGGCAGCTTGACGAATTAATTATCCATCATTTTCTAGGCCCGGAAATCATGGGAGTCTATTTTTTCGGTAAGAATATGTTGGAACGATTAAGGCAATTATTGAATATGTCTTTTAATAGGCTGGTCTTCCCCCTGTTATCAAGGATGAAGCATGATCAGCTCAGGCTTTCCGAAGCTTATTATAAGATGAACCGCTACGTAGCCCTGGTTGCTTTTCCGGTCTTTATTGGTGTTGCATTGACTGCTCATTTATTCGTTCCGGTTATATTTGGTGAACAGTGGACGGACAGCGTATTAATTTTTCAGGTGTTTTCTGTTACCCTTGTTTTTAAAATGTTTACCGGAATTTTGGCCGGCAACCTGCTCTACTCGATAAACCGCCCGGGGACTGTTTTCGGGATTGATGTGGCCACAGATCTGGTATATATATTTGCTCTAATGATATTTGCTCCCTGGGGAATAAATACGGTCATTATCCTCTATACTATTTATCAGCTCATTAAGTTTATGGCCATGCAGATCGCTGCTCATCGACACCTCTCTTTTCAGCTGCATCAGTATTTCTTGAATATAAAGGGACCGGCCGGCTTATCCTTGTTTATGGCGGCAGCGGTGGGTGGATTTATATACGGTGTAACTTCATTGCTGAGCCCGGTCTTCCTCTTAGGCGGATCTATTGCAGTCGGGGCGTTAACTTATTTTCTTTTAACATGGGCATTTGATCAAAAGAGCATTGAGGAATTAAAAGCGATGGCTTTAGAAAAAAGGGATTTTTAGAATCTCCGGCGGGAATCCTCGGGGTCTATCGACCCCGTGAGGATGTCACTTGCAACATTTGAGTTCGCATGTATAATGAGTTAGAAACTTGTTGACTGATCTAGTAAAATGAATGATGAAAACAGTTAAACATTTTTAATGGAAAGTGTAATTATTTCTATGTTCTGATACTTTAAATTAAAAGGAGATCTAATGCCCAAACATCTTGTGATTGTGGAATCACCGGCCAAGGCGAAAACGATTAATAAATATCTCGGTAAAGACTATACAGTTAAAGCCTCGATGGGTCATGTCCGCGACCTGGTTAAGAGTAAACTGGGGGTTGATCTGGAGAATAACTTTCAACCCCACTATGTTTATTCCCGTGACAAATCAAAAGTGATCAAAGAACTCAAAGAAGCTGCAAAGAAGAGTGATGATGTGATTCTGGCTCTTGACCCCGACCGTGAAGGGGAAGCGATCGCCTGGCATCTTCGTGAATTGCTGAAAAAAGAAATCCAGGATGAGGATCGTTTTACCCGGGTCACTTACAACCAGATTACAAAGCCGGCCATTAAAAAAGCTTTTGCAGAACCGGGCAGTTTGGATATGGACAAAGTGAATGCTCAGCAGGCAAGGCGGGTGCTTGACCGCCTGGTGGGATACCAGGTCAGTCCTTTACTCTGGCGGCGGATCCGGGGAGGAACCAGTGCCGGTCGGGTGCAGACTGTAGCCCTGCGCCTGGTTTGCGAACGAGAAAAGGAAATTCAAAAGTTTACCCCTCAGACTTACTGGATTTTTGGGGCACAAGTGATTAAAAAAGTCGACCCCAGAGATCCTTTTAAAGTTAGTCTCCATAAAGTTGATGGCAAGAAAGGGGAGATTTACGATAAGGAGCTCGCTGAAGAATTGCAGAAGGATTTAGAGGGTCGGCAGCTTACCGTAAATTCTATCAAGACTAAAGAAGTCAAGAAGAACCCGCAGCCTCCTTTCATAACTTCCACTCTCCAGCAGGCGGCCTCAAACGCATTCGGATTTCAGCCGAACCGAACCATGTCCCTGGCTCAGAAACTATATGAAGGGATTGAGATGGGCGGTGGAGAAGGCCCGACCGGATTGATCACCTACATGCGGACTGACTCGGTCTACCTTGCTAAAGATGCGATAGATGAGACCCGTGAATGTATACGTAAATCATATGGAGAGCAGTATCTGCCTGAGAAGCCGGTTTTTTATCGCAGCCGCGGTTCTGCCCAGGAAGCGCACGAGGCGATCCGGCCCACTGATCCCGCCCACACTCCGGACTCTCTGCGCGGGATTCTTGGTGATGCGGAATTAAAACTATACAGCCTGATTTGGAAAAGAACCGTAGCCTGCCAAATGGCTCCGGCTTGCATTGAACAGACGATGGTTGATATTGACACCGATAGCACCGCGCATAAGTATCTTTTTCGAGCTAATGCATCTAAGATAAAATTCCCCGGTTATATGGCAGCCTGGGGGCGTGGTTTGGATGAGGACGAAGAGGATGAAACAGAATCTATCCTGCCTCCGCTTGAGATAGGTGAATCACTTGATGTTCTGGAGTGGCTGCGTGAAGAAAAGGAAACTCAGCCTCCGAAAAGGTTTAGTGAAGCAGCTTTAATTAAAGAACTTGAGAAAAACGGGGTTGGGCGTCCGTCAACCTATGCTTCAACAATATCCACCCTTTACGACCGGGAATATATAGAGCGTGAAAAACGCAGTTTACGGCCTACAAACTCAGGTATGGAAGTAAATGATTTTCTGGTCGGGCGGCTTCCTGATCTATTTGAAGTAAAATTTACAGCCCGCATGGAGGAAGAACTCGATAAAATTGAAGAAGGCAGCATATCCTGGACGGAAATGATGGGGCAGTTTTATGCACGCTTTGAGCAGTGGGTTGCCGAAGCCAAGTCATTGAAAATAGACGGTGACGAGCTTAGAAGCCTGCTTGAGCTTGCCTCAGAAATCGAAAACTTCAATCCACCTGTCAAGCGCGGCAAAAAAAACTACTCTGATCAAACTTTTGTGTACGAAATGCGTGAAGCTTTAGAACAGAATAAGGGAGTTACCGAGCGGCAGGTAGAGCATCTGCGTAAGATAGTGGCCCGTTACCATGATCAGATCAAGTCATTCACCGCTCAAAAGGCGGAAGAAATGAAGTTGACCGACCTGATTGCCAGTGAAGCTGAAGCGAGCAAACCGCCCGATGATACGACCTGGCTTAAACTGGCTATGCTTGGTGAAGTTGAATTTGAACCATCCAAAAAAGTCGGCAAAAAGATTTACGATGATGCTGCTTTTACTCAAAGCCTGCGCGAACAGGTGGAAAGCGGCAGGCGTCTCAGTGATAATCAGGTTAGATATTTAGATCGCCTGGTTGTCAAATATGCCGCTCAGATTAAACACTTTGAAAAACGGGCAGAAGAAGCAGGCTTGTCTTCCGAGATTGAGGAAGACTTTGAAAGCGGACCACTCTTAGAGTTGTTAGATAGAGTGAAAACTTTCAAGGAACCGACCACCCGGGGTAAAAAAACGTGGGATGATGCCGAATTTGCCGAATCGCTGCGCAACCAGTACGCGGCAAAAAAATCACTTCCCCCCCGCCAGCGGGCCGCTCTCAAAAAACTGCTTGGTAAGTATTATGAGCAGATCCCCGGTTATGCTGAAAAACGCGAAGCCCTGGACCTGCCTCTGCCCGGTTCAGCATCTAAAGGTAGAAAGAAAAAGAAACAGTAAAGAAAAACTGGATCTGAATTGATTATAATGCAAAGGGGAAATTCTTCTCCATTATTTTTTGGAGGGCCTTTGTTTTTTTTATTATAAAAGGGATTACTGAAATCTTATCGAATAATAAGAATATAGATACGAATAACAAGAGGAGGTT
>PWEB01000111.1 GCA_003553305.1 Syntrophomonadaceae bacterium | reverse complement strand
CAGTGGTTGAAGCGGTTGAAGAAGATGGTTCGATCCTGGTCTCTGATTCAAGCAGCAGCAGAAGCGCCTATAATACCTATACAATTGAACCGGATGATCGCCGGTGGCCAACCTCTTTTATAGTTTTACCGGCTGCTGCAGAAAAATCAAATGTATTTGTTCCGGGAGAAAATGTGCGAACTACTGCCGGCAGCCTTAACTTTCGCCTGGAAGGAGCTGACCGCTCTCCTGTCCAACTTCCGGAAGGTGCAATTCTTGAGGTAAAAGAACACCCCAGCAACGGCATTTACGCATCACAACCAGGCAGCATCTTTTCTTACCACTACTGGTGGTATGCTGCTGCGGAGATAAACGATCAAGTTGAATATGGCTGGGTAGCAGAAAGTTATTTGGAAACTGCTGAGTCAACCGGGCCTCTTCCTGAAGATGACTCTGGTTCTGATCCATTAGAAGAAACGGATCCGGATCATGACCCCGAAACCGAATCTGAAACTAAATCCGATCCCGACTCCAACCCAGACCCCGGTTCCGATCCCGAATCCGATTCTGAAGTGGATTCTGACTCAGATCCTGCAGCCAACCCGGAAGATGAAGCCTGGTCCGGTGATGAATCAGATTCTTCCAAGGATGATTCGGATCCTGATTCCGATTCCGATTCGGACCCGGTTATTATATATGGCGATATAAATGGTAACGGCGAAGTTGATGTCCAGGATGTAACCCTGACCATGCAACATGTATTGAAAATTAAAGAATTTGACGATGGCCAGTTAGGAGCTGCTGATGTAAATGGGGACAGTAAAGTTGATGTTAACGATGTGGTTTTAATCATGCAGCATGCTCTCGGCCTAATTGGTTCATTTGAGGTGGCTGGATCTTAGCTGACTGCTTTGGTTTACTAATTACGCTTCCCTCTGCAGTGAACTTTGCTGTATAATCTAAGCATGGAACTTTTAGCGCCGGCAGGAAACTTGGAAAGACTAAAAACCGCAGTGCGTTTTGGAGCCGATGCGGTTTATTGTGGTGTCGGATCCTACTCGTTAAGGGCGCCCGAGACGTCTTTTACCCCTGATGATCTTGCTGAAGGGATTCGTTTTGCACATCAGCATAATCGTCAAGTCTACCTGGCCATTAATATCTTTCCTTTTGATGAAGATTTAGAAGAGATGAAAGCCTATTTCAAACAAGCTGTGCAAATGGGCATTGATGCAGTGATAGTTTCTGATCCCGGATTTTTATCTATGATTCGCTTTTTTGATTCTGCGGTAAAGATACATTTAAGCACCCAGGCTAATACCACCAACAGTGAAAGTGTGCGGTTCTGGAAAGAACAGGGAGTAGACCGGATTGTTTTAGCCCGGGAACTTAGCCTTTCTCAAATCAGTGAGATTAAAAAAAAGGTTCCGGAAATGGAATTAGAGGTCTTTGTTCACGGGGCAATGTGCATTGCCTATTCAGGCCGCTGCCTGCTATCAAAGTATTTGAACGACCGATCTGCCAATCGCGGGCTGTGTACTCAACCCTGTCGCTGGGAATATCAATTGCGGGAGACAGGCCGTGAGGAAGCACAAAGTATTCATGAGGATGCCCGCGGAACTTACATTCTAAATTCCAGGGACCTTTGCATGATTGAACACATTCCTGAGCTGGCCGGGGCTGGCGTTGATGGCTTAAAGATTGAAGGGCGGATGAAGACAGCATATTATGTGGCGGCTGTAACCAGGGTTTACCGTGCGGCCTTGAATAGCTTTTATAAATCCGGAAACTCCTATGCATTTAATTCCGAATGGCTCGAAGAATTGAACAAAGTATCTCACCGGCCCTACACCACTGGATTTTACCTGCCCGAGAAGAAAACCGAGACTGAATATACCGCAAAGGCGTCACCGATCAAAAACTATGATTTTGTAGGCACTGTTGACGAACATAAGCCTGACGAGAACAGGATCAGAATCAGGGCTCGGAACAGGTTTTCGGTGGGTGATGTCTTAGAAATCCTTGACCCTCAGTATCCGGAAGTTATTAAGACCCGGGTAGACTGGATAATCAGTGATGAAACGGGCAGCAGCCTGGACCAGGCCCACAACAGCTATATTGTCTATATTCCTATGCCAGGTGAAGATGACTTTATAATTAGTAAGTATGCTATGCTCAGAAGGTTGACGTGACATATGATTTTGTGTTTAAAATAGGGAAGGAAAAATTAAATATATTGTGTCTGTACAGCAGTGCTGCGTTTTGGCCTGGTGCCAGCTCCTCGCGGGCAATGGTGGCGACTCAGCTTCAGGCTTTCGCTTTGGTTGCCCTCAGCATTCATCATCTATGGCTCAGGCCTCGGCGGTTTAGACCCAGGCCGGCCAGCTAAAAACTTTGCTTCGTCGACCATTGCGACCGCTCTATCGCAATGTCGCCAGCCCAAAATGCATCACGACTATAGCTGAGCAGTAAGAATATATTTATAAATAGCATAAATATGGTAATTGAAGATTAAAGGGAGCCCTGTAAAAGTATGAAAGAATTTTTTAAAGGGATAATGCTTGTGACTGTTGGTTTTGCTATTGCCGTATTCTCAACCGGCTTTAGTGTGGATGGTGCTCAGTATAATAGTGAACCTTTGACAGAACAGATATGGGCAGTCCAGGTTGAAGCAGAACCCGGTGAATCCGGCAGTGTGAGCCAGGGATTTGAAGCCACTTCAGGATCTTATGATGCTGATGTGAAGGATGGTAATTCTGAAGAAGTTAAAGAAGACTCCTTTGGATTAAATGTTGATGAAGATGAAGATGGAGATGAAGATGGAGATGGAGAGACTGAGGTTGTAAAAGGTGATCAATATGTCGGTGAATCCTTCGAGATGGATCAAAAGGCCGGCACTTCAGAGGGCACAACTAAGCGTCACATTGATATTAGCAGCCCCTGGACCGGCGCTTATTTGCATGAAGATATGAAGATTGAAGGCGAAGCAGAAATTAAAGAATCATTTAGTATGGAAAATATGAAGCCTGGTATAAAGGTGGATACTGATTGGCATGATTTGGATTTTGGTGAAGATGGATCAACTGGTGGAGGAAATCCGGGGCTTAGCAAAGAGGTAGAGGTTGGGTGGTTGGACCTGTTCTAAAATGATGCTTATAAGAGCTGATCTTTTCCGCAATATTAAAACAGGGTGGTTTTATTTTTCCCCTGTTTTTTTGCGTGCAAAGATGTTTGAAATTGTATATAATAGAGCAGGTGAGCTTATAACGGGAGGATATTCAAATTGGTTATCGAGGCAGAAAGGAAAGATATTAGATTTTATCCGGATTCCGGAAGGGTGATTGCCCGTTTTTTTCTACCCGGCGGTGAGGAAAGAGCTAAAAATATTATAGGGATGGTCCTTGCTTTGTCAGATGATGAGATCAGATTTACTTTAAATCAGGTCCTGGTGAATTTTTCTCAGCGCCATCGAAATATTTCACAAGTTTTTAAAAATCATTATGATAAGGTGCAGTATCTTCTTGAACAGATGGATATTGATCATGAACAGTTATCAAAAGAAACAAAGTATCTGATTGGTTCTTATTTCACGATGGAGTACTCGATTGAATCAGCTGCATTTTTTAATCCCTCTATTGTAGAGGACCCTGATCAAACATCACTCAATGGAGGTTCAAAAAGGGTTATTGTCAGTTTTCGGGCTACGGGTGAAGGACATATTTCTTCTATTGTTTTTAGGAGCGGTGTTATTGATAAGCACAACAACCTGACTTTTAAAGATCCCGGCGACCTGGTAGATATTCCCGAAGCTGTTCAAAAGTTTATTTATGATAAGCAGGAGTTCTTAGATAAGCTTTCAGAAATGCATGTTCAAGAAGAATTTGTTGGGATGGTCATGGATCCCCTCGATGATAAATTTGTTTACGGGGATCTTCGGGCAAGCATTGAAGATTGCATGATCAGAAATGACCTGACTCCCCTCCATAAAAAGGTTATCGATGATATCAACTGGTTAGCCAGTTCACACTATGAAATGACTTTCTCTCTGGATACCGCTCTTTCAGAAAGAGTGATCTATCCAAACTCTTACAGTGAAAGCAATGGCATCGAAGATGCCCGTTTCGTTGAATTTACTGATGATGACGGTTCTGTTACTTATTATGCAACCTACACAGCCTATAGTGGGTATACTATATTACCGAAGTTATTACAGACCAAGGATTTTTATCATTTTGTGGTCCAGCCTATTCATGGTCAATATGCTCAGAATAAAGGGATGGCTCTTTTCCCCAGAAAAATAAACAATAAGTATGTCATGGTATCACGTTTGGATGGCGTTAATAATTATATTATGATCTCTGATGAAATTAATTTTTGGCAGGATGCTAAAATGATTCAGGAGCCAAAAGAAACCTGGGAGTTCATCCAGATCGGAAACTGCGGTTCGCCAATTGAAACTGAAAAAGGGTGGTTGTTAATAACCCATGGGGTTGGGCCGATGCGCAGGTACTGCCTGGGGGCCACTTTGCTTGATCTTGATGATCCCACCATAGTTTTAGGATATACCAAAGAACCACTTTTAGCCCCCAACGAAGAAGAACGGGAAGGTTATGTGCCTAATGTTGTTTATTCCTGCGGCTCATTGATTCACAATGGAGAATTGATTGTCCCCTACGCTATGGCTGATTATGCATCCTCATTTGCCTCAGTGTCGCTAGATGAGCTTTTTAGCAAACTTCATTATTACAGCTAAGAATTCTTTGATTTTCCTGTATGTTATGATGAGAGAGCATGGGTTTATTAAAATGGGCTAAAAACCAGGAAGGAAAGATGGCATGGAATACAGGGTGGAAGAAGACTTGCTGGGGACTCGTGAAATACCTAAAGACAAGTATTATGGGATTCAAACCTTAAGAGCCATGGAGAACTTTCCAATAACCGGTTACAGTTTATTCCCAGAGATGATTTCTTCATTGGCTTTAGTTAAGAAATGTGCTGCCGAAGCCAATGTCAGCGCCGGCATTTTAGAACCCCGGATTGGTAAAGCTATTGCAGCAGCAGCGGATGAGATTGTTGAAGGCCATTTGCATGATCAGTTTGTGGTTGATGTGATCCAGGGCGGGGCCGGAACTTCTTTTAATATGAATGCCAATGAAGTGATCGCTAACCGGGCGATAGAGCTATTGGGCGGCGAAAAAGGTGATTACAGTATTCTTTCCCCGAATACCCACGTCAATATGTCTCAGTCCACAAATGATGTTTTCCCAACAGCGGTGCGGATCAGTTCACTAATCATGGCTGAAAAACTGGTCAAAGCGCAGGAAGATTTAATCTATACCTTTAGAATAAAGTGCGAAGAATTTGATGATGTTATTAAAGTGGGACGCACTCATCTTCAAGATGCCGTGCCGATCAGGTTAAGCCAGGAGT
>PWEB01000031.1 GCA_003553305.1 Syntrophomonadaceae bacterium | reverse complement strand
CTTCTGGAAGCCATTAACGAAGAGCTGGATGGAGCAACAGCTTCATTTGATGGCGACCGCCTGGTGATCACCTCAGATACCACCGGTGATGAATCATTGGTGGAATTGGAAGCTAATGACGATGATGAGGGTGCTTTTGAAGTTCTCTTTGGTGAACCTGATACAAGTAGTGGGGAAGTCGATATTCAAGAGTTCCCATACTATGTTCATGACTCACTGGGGCGGCGCTATGATGTTGACTTTTCTTTCACGCCGGTTGATGACAATGTCTGGGACTATGATTTGGAAGTTACTGATGCTGAAGGCAACCTGATCCCCGTCGCTGCGGGGGCTGGAAGCCTGGTTTATGACGAGAACGGCGGGCTTAACGAAGACGCGTCGGATATTCCAAATATCGTTTTCGATCCCCCCGGTGAAGCCGCACAGGTCAATGTGGCCCCTGATTTCGGTGCTACTACACAGTTAGCCGGTAATCAAAGCATACGGGTTCGTGACCAGGACGGTTATGCAGCGGGTGAACTGGCTGCTTTTAGTATTGGCCGGGACGGAATGGTGGTCGGTACTTACACCAATGGTATGAGAGAAGAATTCGGACAGATTGGTATGGCTAATTTTTCTAACCCGGAAGGGTTAAGAAAAGAAGGCGGCAATCTTTTCTTGAATACTGATAACTCCGGAGACCCGCAGATTGGTGCACCCGGAGCCGGGGGGCGTGGACTGATTCAGTCTTCCGCGCTTGAGTTGTCCAATACAGATCTTTCATATGAATTCACCGAGCTAATAACGACCAGCCGGGCTTTTCAGGCTAACACTAGAGTAGTGACCACCTCTGATGAAGTGCTCACAGAAGTTGTTAATATGAAACGATAATAGTTTACCGGTAATGACCGGTGGGTTAATAACCCACCGGTCACCCGGATCAACGCACGGAGAGATATGTTATGAAGAGCACTGATTTGCTGACAATATTTGGAATATTGCTGGGTTTTGGCCTGGTACTAATGGGCATCCTGGTTCAGGGAGGCAGTTTAGGTGCGTTCGTAGATCCGGCTGGTATGTTAATTACGCTTGGTGGATCTTTGGGAGCAACCCTGATTAGTTTTCGACTCAGTGAAATGAAAACTATCTTTCAGGTAGCAAAAAAAGTTTTAATTCCACAGGAAGAATCAATTCTTGACCTGCATGCCCGGTTTATCGAACTGGCTCAAAAAGCCAGGCGAGAAGGGCTGCTTGTGTTAGAAGATGAGCTTGATGAAATTGAAGATCCTTTCTTCCGCAACGGACTGCAGATGGTCATTGATGGTTTTGAACCCGATAGCATTCGCAGCATATTAAATGCTGAGCTGAATTCTCTCGAGGGCCGCCATCAAATGGGTCAAAGACTTTTCAGTACTATTGGCAGTTACACTCCCGCTTTTGGTATGATTGGCACCTTAATAGGGTTGGTGATGATGCTCGCAGAACTTGATGATCCTGACGCTATCGGGCCTGGGATGGCCGTAGCCCTTTTGACTACCTTTTATGGAGTTTTACTGGCTAACCTGGTTTTTAATCCCATAGCCGGAAAACTTGCCATTCACAGTGAAGAAGAAGTGCGGATGAAAGAAATCATTATTGAATCGTTGTTAGCCCTGCAGAGTGGAATTAATCCGCGTTTACTGCAGGAACAGATCAAGTCATATTTCTCACCGCAGGAAAAAATGATGTTGGAAGAGGCAAACAAGCGCGGCGATGAGGAGGATGAATTAGCAAATGTCTAGTCCGGATCGGAATGGGCAGGGTAATTCACGTCAGCGAAAAACAGGTCCAGATCAGGCTAAGGGCAGTCCGGCCTGGATGCAGACTTATTCCGACATGGTCACTCTATTATTGGCTTTTTTTATTTTGTTATTTTCGATGTCAGTTATAGATATGGAGCGTTTTCAGACGATAATTATTTCTATTCAGACCTCTTTTTTAGGTGCTGAGGGTATTATGGAGGATTCAACTGAACCTTATGAACCGACCGGGGATGCTCAGTCTCACGTTGAGGGATCTATAGAAGCAGAGCTGCAGGAACAAGCCCGGGAAGCCGAAGAGGTAATGGCGGAAGTAATGGCTTTTCTTGAAGAAATGGGACTGGAAACTGAAGTCGAGGTGGGGCTTGATGAACGAGGTGTAGTTATGGAGCTGCCCGACTATATTTTCTTTGAAAGAGCCAGGGCTGATTTAATACCGGAAGCGAGAGAAGTGCTAGGAAAGTTTTCAGAATTGTTTCGGGAGATGGATCGTGACCTTATAGTTGAAGGGCATACCTGTCATTTGCCAATGAATGTACCAGAATTTCCGACTAACTGGGAACTGTCAGTAATCAGGGCAGTGCGGGTGATCCGCTACCTGGCTGAGGAGCAGGATATTGATCCGGACCGTTTAACTGCAGCAGGATATGGTGAATACCGACCTCTGGAATCAAATGAAACAGCTGAGGGCCGGGCCAGGAATCGAAGGGTGACCATTATTATTTCTGTTTTTGAAAGAGAAAGGCATGTAGAAGCCTATTAGGAATAGGAGGTTGATTATAGTTGGTGGCAAAAGAAGTAGAGGAAAAGGAGTCTGCAGAAAAAAAAGACAATAAAAAAAGAAAACCACTGCTAAAGATTATCCTGATCCTGATTCCGGTTTTTGTTCTTATCGGTGGAGCAGCATTTCTCTTTTTAGATATCGAAGTGCCATTTTTTGACGCAGGTAACGGAGAAGATGAAAGCCCGCCGAGTTATCAGTATTCAATGAAGGAATTTCAGGTCAATCTGGCTGATCCGGGAACACGAAGATTTTTAAGGATGACTATTGATTTGGCTTATGATGATCGGGGATTGACTGGTGAGATAGAAAATCGCGAGCCTGAACTTCGTTCAGAAATTATTGCGATCTTACGCGGTAAATATATTGAGGATTTGGATGAACCGGGTGGGATGGATGCTTTGGAAGATGAGATCCTCGGTAAGTTGAATAGTATGCTCAACTCAGGAGAAGTTAAAGCCATTTATTATAAAGAATTTATTTTTCAGTAAGGTAAAGGGGTTTTTATGATGCCAGGAAGTCCGTGGAATGAGCAGCAACCTTTATTCGGAGAGGCAAATGATCATGGCTATGAAAGTGAAAATGGGCAGCCAGAAATAAAGAAAGTAGTATTTCAACCGTTGTCCGATAGTGCACCGGCTTCACCAAAAAGAGGCATAGTTCCTGAATTTCACGGAGTTAATTTAAATATAAGCGCTGAATTGGGAAAGGTGATGCTCAAAGTTCGCGATTTGATTCACCTGGAGGAAGGTTCTGTGCTTAAGCTGAACCGGGTTGCCGATGAAAAGGTGCTCATATTAATTAATGAAACACCCTTTGCTCATGGGGAAATAGTTGTCATTAATGACCGTTTTGGAGTGCGGGTTACCTCTTTAGTCAGCGAAGAAGAAGATGAAAACGAAGATTCCGGTTCGGGGAAAGAGAGCTAATCATGGGTAACTATGGTCTGATTTTACAAACGATGGGTATTTTGATCCTGATCATCCTTTTAGCGTATTTGGCCATCCGTTACGGATTGCGATCGGTTTACCATGGTCTAAATGGTGGTTATATGAAGGTTTTAGAGAGAGTCCCTCTTGACCCTAAAAGTGGCAGTTCGCTAACCCTTGTCCAGGTCGGTAAGGAAATATACTTGATCGGAACTGCCCAGAATAATGTAAGTCTTCTTAAAACATTTGCATGGACAGATCTGCAGTATGCTGAAGATAGCATGGTTGATAATACTCTGGATTTCAAGGGGTCCTTTTCTAAGATTATTAATAGATTCAGGAGAGATGAGGGGACTAAGTATAAGTAACATGGCAGCAATGGAGATTATCAAGAAGGTAGCGGATCCAAATGATCTTTAGTCTGAAAAGGGGCTATATATATTTCCTTCTTTTTGCGGTAGTTATTATATTTCTCTGTCCGCTGGTGGGTTATGCCCAGCCTATTGAGGTGCCTCAGATTGAACTCCAAATTGGGGGAGAGGGAGAGGAGGATCCGGAAAGCCTGGTTGGTTTCTTGCAGATTTTACTGATCATGGCTTTGTTGACCCTGGCCCCGGCTTTTGTTATCTTGACGACTGCTTTTACAAGAATTGTCATTGTGCTTTCTTTTACACGCAATGCCATGGCAACCCAGCAGATACCGCCTAACCAGGTGGTAATTGGATTAGCACTTTTTTTGACGTTTTTTATTATGCAGCCGATCTTAAGTGAAGTCAATGAATCAGCTGTCCAACCTTATCTCGATGGAGAAATTGAGCAGGAAGTTGCTCTGGAAGTAGGAGCAGAACCGTTAAGGGGTTTTATGTATTATCATACCCGCGAAAAAGATTTAGCTCTTTTTGTTGATATAGCTGATATTGAACAACCGGAAACGCAGGAGGATGTGCCCTTGTTTGTTCTGGTGCCTGCATTTGTGATTAGTGAGTTAAAAACTGCTTTTCAAATGGGTTTTATGCTCTTTGTCCCTTTTTTGATTATCGACATGGTGGTGGCCAGCACATTAATGTCGATGGGGATGTTTATGCTTCCACCTGTCATTGTATCAATGCCGTTTAAACTTTTGCTTTTTATTCTTGTTGACGGCTGGCACCTTGTAGTGAGTTCCTTGCTGGAAAGTTTTAATTAAAGGAGTTTAGACTAATGACACCGGACGGATTGCTTAATGTAGTACAGCAGGCGATAGTGGTCATTTTGCTAATGGTGGCCCCTATTATAGGATCCGGTCTGGCCGTGGGCCTGACCGTTAGTATCCTGCAGGCTACCACTCAGATCCAGGAACCCACTCTTGCTTTTGTACCGAAAATTTTTGCCGTGTTATTGGCCGTAATGATTTTTGGCGGATGGGTTTTTAGCAATGTAATACAGTTTACAACCCAGCTCTGGAGCGAAGGGCTGACGATGCTGTAGGTGAGATTAAAGAGGGTTCGGGTGGTCTTAACTGTATGGTTAGAGTTTGTATGCTGCAGTGGCTGTTAAAACAAATAGCGCAAGTCTTAAGGGAAAAAGCTTCAGACGAGAGTTGGGGGCGAGGATTTGGAAGTATTTTTTCCCCTTGACTTGGAGTATTGGACAGTTTATCTCTTTGTCTGGGCTCGTTTGATGGGTATTGTTTTCCTGTTTCCTTTTTTTAACTATCAGGGGATCCCTTTTACTTTGCGACTCTGGCTTTCGCTGGTCATAGCTTTGCTAATCTTTTTGTCACTGGAGGGTAGCCACCCGGTCTTAAATTTTCGCGGTCCGTTAGAAATGATTCTTTTATTGGGCAAAGAAGTTTTGGTTGGTCTGGCGCTGGGATATGTGGTTACCTTGCTCTTTTCAGTTTTTTTAAATGCCGGGCAGATGGTTGATTTAAAGTCAGGTTTAATGCTTTCGGGTGTTTTTGACCCACAGTTTGGCAGCCAGGTAACTTTTATGGGGACGTTTTATTATTTGCTGGCATTAGTTTTTTTTCTGAGCTTTAATGGACATCACTATTTTTTAATGTCCCTGGCTGAAAGTTACGTGATCATTCCAATTGATGGACCGGTCATGGCCCAGGCCCAGGCAGAAGGTATTATAAGAATTTTTGCTGATATTTTTGCCCTGGCCTTTCAATTGGTGGCTCCAATTATTATTATTTTGATGCTCATGGATATTGCTTTAGGTTTGATTGCAAAAACAGTGCCGCAGGTTCATGTGTTTATTCTGGGTTTGCCCTTGAAAATTGCGATGTCACTACTGCTTCTGGCGATGCTAGCGCCAGTGTTCGGCTTAGTTTGGGAAGGCTTGATTGATCGGTTTATATTATATCTAAATCAGTTTATGCAGGGGTGGTGAGAACTTGTTCCTCTTCTTTCAGGATAGTGGAGATAAAACTGAAGAACCAACGCCGCATAGATTGCGTGAAGCCCGCAAGAAGGGGCAGGTTTTCAAAAGTATGGAGCTTAACTCCGCAATCAACATTCTGGGCGTGATGTCCCTGTTTTTTGTTTTCAGCGCGGTTGCTTTCCAGGGTATCGAAGAAGTTTTCAATCTTTTTCTTGGCAACCTTCTTGCATTGCCACTTACATTAGGCAATGCTCAGACAGTATTATGGGAAGGGGTAACGCGATATTTTACGATAATGGCTCCGATTTTTGCAGTCGCTCTTCTTTTAGGTGTGGTTTCAAACGTAGTTCAGGTTGGATTTCTGGTTTCGACTGAACAAATGGCCCCTAAACTGAACCGTCTCAATCCTTTGGAGGGTTTAAAAAAAATAGCTTCTAAAAAGGCTTTATTTGAGATGGTCAAGGCACTCTTGAAAATTGGGATTATCAGTACAGTTGCTTTCTTATATATTCGCTCCCGGATGGATGATTTAATGCTCTTGATTAACCAGACTGCTGCTGCCAGTTTGCAGGCTTTCTGGAACATCATGACGATACTGGGTATTCTGGTTGGAGTGGTTTTTCTGTTTCTGGCCTTTATGGACTATATATATCAAAGGTATGAGCATAAAGTCAGTTTAAAAATGAGCCGGAAAGAAATTAAAGATGAATTTAAGCACATGGAGGGAGATCCTCTGATCCGATCAAAAATTAAGGAAAAACAGCGAGCCTTAGCCAAGGAGCGCATGATGCAGGAAGTCCCTGCAGCAGATGTAGTTATAACAAACCCGACAGAAATAGCTGTGGCCCTGGTTTATGATGAAGGCAATGATTCAGCGCCCCGGCTTGTAGCCAAAGGTGTTGAGGTCTTGGCCCAAAGAATTAGAGAGATCGCAGTTGAGCATGATATAGCGATTGTTGAAAATCCATCGGTGGCTCAAATGCTCTGGAAAAAAACTGAAATTGGTGATGAAATCCCAATTGAACTTTACCAGGTCGTCGCTGAGATTATGGCTATGGTTTACCGGATGCGAGAAAAAAAGAGTTATATTTAGTGGAGAGGTCAGGTAGCTTATGGCATTAACTAATCAGAATCAGCTGAGCTTAGATACTGTTGGTAAGTTTATACGGGGCAATACAGATATTATTGCTGCTGTAGCTTTTATCGGTATGGTGGTTATTATCATTATTCCGGTTACACCCTGGCTGCTTGATATATTATTAACCCTTAACATTGCTTTTGGATTGATAGTATTGCTTGTAACCCTGTTTTCCAGTGATACGCGTGAACTGAATATATTTCCATCAATATTGTTGACAGCAACTCTATTCCGTCTTGCTCTGAATATTTCATCTACCCGCCTGATTCTTTCCGAGGCTGATGCCGGGGCTTTAATTCAGGCTTTCGGACAGTTTGTTGTAGCGGGTAATTATGTGGTTGGTATGGTTGTTTTTGTTATTATTACCGTTGTGCAGTTTGTGGTTATTACTAATGGTGCCGGCCGGGTTGCTGAAGTGGCCGCCCGTTTCACACTTGATGCCTTACCGGGGAAGCAAATGAGTATTGATGCTGATTTTAATGCCGGTTTGATCGATGAAGATACAGCACGCATGAAACGTAAAGAAATGCAAAAAGAAGCAGATTTTTATGGTTCTATGGACGGTGCCAGTAAATTTGTCCGCGGTGATGCTATTGCTGGGATTGTTATTGTGCTAGTTAATATCTTAGGTGGGCTTGGCATCGGAGTAGTGCAGCTTGGCATGTCTGTTGAAGATGCTGCCTCAGTTTTTACCATCCTGACTGTAGGAGATGGACTGGTGGCCCAGGTTCCGGCACTGCTCATCTCGGTTTCGGCCGGCATGCTGGTTACGCGATCAACCGCGGAGGCTTCGTTTGGTGAAGAGATGAGTGACCAGCTAAGAGCTTTTCCGAAAGTGATTTTTTTAGCATCGGTACTGCTCTTTTTCCTTGGCATTGTCCCGGGGATGCCTGCGCTGCCTTTTTTCTTGCTGGCTGCAGCAGGAGGCGGACTTTCGTTTATCCTGTTCAGAGAAAAACGGGATAAAGGTGATGAAGCAAAAGCTGCCGCTGAGCGAGAAACAACCGAGGTGCCGGCTGAACCCGATGATTTTAGGTCTCTGCTCCGGGTGGAATTGATGGAAATTGAAATTGGTTATAACCTGGTTGAGCTCACTGATGAGTCGCGGGGCGGTAATTTATTGGATCGGATTACAGCAGCCCGGAAAAGGGCGGTTAATGAGCTTGGTATTATTATCCAGCCCATTAGGATGCGGGACAACCTCCAACTCGGGCCGTTTGAATATCGCTTTAAGTTAAAAGGAAATGAAATGACTCGCGGACAAGTTCGTCCCGGTCTCTGCCTTGCCCTTAATCCGGAAGGAGAGTTGCCGGCAGGGCTGGATGGGATTGAAACTTTTGAACCGACTTTCAACTTGCCGGCGGTATGGATTTCTGAGGAACTTAAAAATAGTGCTGAAGCCCTTGGATGTACTGTTGTTGACGCTTCCACCGTTTTAATTACCCATTTGAGTGAAGTCCTCAAAAATAACGCACACGAACTTTTAGATCGCCAGGCGGTAAAAGAAATGCTTAATTCTCTGAAAGAAACAAATCCAGCTGTTGTCGATGAACTGACCCCTGACATGTTGTCTATTGGAGAGGTTCAAAAAGTAATGCAAAACCTGCTCAAGGAAAAAGTGCCTGTCCATGATATGGTAACTATATTGGAGGAATTGGCGGACCAGGCCCGGGTGACCAAAGATATTGACGCATTGACTGAATCGGTCAGGCAAGCTTTACGGCGAACTATAACTGCTCAGTATGCTGATCCGGAAGGAAAGCTAAAGGTCGTGACCATTGATCCTAAACTGGAAAAGAAAGTTTCGGATTCAATCCAGATGACCAAGCAGGGCAGTTTTCCGGTCATGGAGCCGAATGCTACTCAAAATTTGGTTGATGGCATTAACCGGGTTATCGATAATCTAAGCAAGAAAGGCGTTGCTCCCGTGATGTTGACCTCTCCGACAGTACGTCCATCTCTCAAGCGCCTTTTAGAAAGATTCCATCTGTCAGTAGCAGTGCTTTCTATTAATGAGGTCCTGCCGGAAGTTAAAGTGGAAGCAGTGGGAGTGATTAAAGAAAATGAAGATTAGAAAATACCTTGCTTCAAATATGAAAGAAGGCATGATGCGGGTAAAAAAAGATCTGGGCATGGAAGCGGTCATTCTGTACAGCCGAAAGGTCAGGCGGAAAGGACTGCGTGGGTTTTTCACTCCCAAACAGATGGAAATCATTGCTGCCTTTGATCCGAAGAGCAAAGAGTCTTCCTCAAACGGTGCAATACTCAAAAAGGTTTCTGAAAAAGACCAGGAGATTTCGGCCATGGCCGAACAGCTCAATGAACTTAAGGATCAAATTTCAGAAATTTCGACTGTTGCCAGCATCAATGATGACGAAGAACCGTCGTCCAAAATTGTTACCAAGAAAAAAAGTTCCGCTTACTGGCGTTCTTATCTTGAGCACCATGATTTAGATCCGACTTTATTGGAGGAAGTATTTGGAGAAGCTGAAGCAGATGCAGCAAAACCGGGACGGATGAGCCACGCCCGGATGGCAGAAATACTGAGGGCAAAGGTGGCCGCTAAAATCAACATTACTAATGGTTGCGGCTCCCGGACGCAAATATTTATCGGACCTACAGGAGTAGGTAAAACAACCACTCTTGCTAAATTAGCCGCTCGTTTTTCTTTACAGAATCAAGAGAAGGTCGGGCTAATTACTATCGATCATTACCGGATTGGTGCTGTAGAACAATTACGCTCTTATTCTGAAATTATGGATTTGCCGCTTGAGGTGGTTATGAACCCACAGGATTTATTTAAAGTGATGATGCGCCTCGAAGCTTGCGACAGAATTTTGATTGATACTGCTGGCAGATCCACCGGTAATAAAGAGCAGTTGGATGATTTAGGCTCATATCTTGATATGCTTCAGCCGGCTGATATCCACCTGGTTTTAAGCGCTACTACCCGCAGGCAGGATGTCAACTATATCGCGGAGTGTTTTAAACCGCTTAAATACAATCGGTTGATTGTAACCAAGCTTGATGAAACTAATGCTTACGGAACTGTTATAAATAGTGCCTACTACACGAAAATGCCCCTGGTCTATCTAACCGACGGGCAGCGGGTTCCCGAAGATTTGAAGCCAGCCTCGGAAGTGGATCTGGCCGGCTTGTTATGGAGGGCAAGATAATTATGACTGATCAAGCTGAACAACTAAGAACTGCTACCAGAACAAAAGGTCTGGAACAGGCTGCTTACAGTAATCGTCAACTGGCCGGGCAATCTCGGGTTCTTGCTGTGACAAGCGGCAAGGGTGGGGTTGGAAAAACCAGTCTGGTTGTTAACCTGGGGTTAGCTCTTAGCCGGCTTGGTTACAGGGTGGTTATTATTGACGCAGACTTAGGTCTGGCCAACATTGATGTGATGATAAACTCGGTTTCCCGTTATAATCTCACCGATGTGATTAATGGTTCAAAAAATATTAGGGATGTAATTATGAAAGGACCGCTGGATTTAAAAATTATTCCCGGGGGAACCGGCTTGTTTGATCTGGCTAATCTTGATCAAGCCAGACGGGGGGTTTTGCTAGATCAACTCAGTGAGCTGGAAGATGAAGGCGATTTTATAATAATTGACACTGCTGCAGGAATTTCGCGGCAGGTAATTAGTTTTGTTGAAGCTGCCGATGATTTTATCCTGGTTACAACTCCCGAGCCGACTGCAATGACTGATGCATACAGTGTGCTAAAAGTTTTGTCGGACAGAGGTTTGAAGGATAAAGGAAAGATCGTGGTAAATCTGACCCGCAACCTGCAGCAGGGCCATAAAATCTTTGCCGGTTTGAGCAGGGTAGTCCAAAAATATTTGCCTTCCATGGAATTGAATTACTTAGGAGACGTACGCCATGATCCTGCAGTCAGCAATGCTGTTCATAGCTTTGTCCCTTTTGTAATCAGCAATCCGCAGAGTGCTGCTTCTACGGCTGTAAGCCGAATTGCCTGGCGTATTGCATCTAACAGTGAGGCTGAACAACCTTTCAGGCGAGGAATCGCCGGATTTATAAATCAGTTAAAGGGTTTGTCATGAGATCTTACAGGAGGAGGCAAGCCGCAGAAATGAATAAACAGCTAGCAGTGGGAGATCGGCTTCAAATCCTATATGAACAGGAACAAGAGTATTACATGACAACTGTAAAAGCAGTGAATCAGGAAAATTTTATAATCGATGAACCTACATCCGGTGGCAAAGTTCTTGAGATGCCCCCTTATAGCAGCTGGCAGTTTTGTCTAATCAAAGATGATGCGGTCTACTTCTTTAATTCCCGTATTAATGGAGTTGAAATTACCGGTGATGAAAGTAGTTATCTGGTAAAACCTCCTTATTATATGCAGCGTCAGCAGCGTCGATTTCATGTGCGAGTCCCCTGCCATCTGGAACTTATGTATTGGTTGTGGGATGAAATAAACACCCCCGGAGAAAATAATCTGGCCCGGCTTCCACATGATTCAGGTTTAAGGGAGGATCCGGAGTGGATTGCGGATCACCTAAAAACACTTGAAAGCAGAGTGCCGGGGGAAGTTGCTTTTACGCTTGATATGTCCGGCGGGGGGATTAGAATGGTTACCCTCAATCCATTGAAAAGAAATGACTACCTGCAGCTAAAGATCTCGCTCTTTGAAAAACAACAGAGCCAGCTTTTGCTTTTGGAGGGAAGGGTGGTCAGGGTTGTTCCCCTGAATATCGGTGGGTGGAAAAGATATCGTGTCGGGGTCAGCTTTATTAATATAGATCATAAGGTCCAGGAGCGCATAATCAGTTATCTATTTAAACTAATGCGCAACAAAATATAAAGGGAGGTTAAATGGGTGACCATGCTTGAGCGTAATGCCAAGAAAGCTTATAAGGAACAGGAGCATGAAGGCAATCGAGACGAAATTATCACTAATTATCTACCTTTGATCAAAAAGCTGGCTGGGAAACTCAGCATAGCCCTGCCCCCTTCCCTTGATGAAGAAGACCTGGTAGGGAGCGGTATTATTGGTTTGATCGAAGCATGGGATCGTTTTGAAAGCTCGCGCGGGGTGCAGTTTTCAACTTATGCTACCTGGCGTATTAAAGGGGCTATGATCGACGAAATTCGTAAAAGCAGTCCTGCATCACGTTCTTTTTTCAGTCAGTACCGCCAGGTCCAGGATGCAGAAGAAAAACTACGGCAATCATTAAATCGTGACCCGGATCGGGCAGAGATTGCGTCTGTCCTTGGCTGGTCTCCATCAACGGTTGAACAGGTCTGGGCAAACTATAATCTAATGACTGTGGTGTCCCTGGAAAAGATTATTCTTTCAGCTGATGGTGAAGAGAGCCTGCGTCTGGAAGGAGTGATTCCCTCTCCTGAGCAGACCCCTGAGGAAATGTTTACTGACAAAGAACAAATTGCATTGCTGGCATCTGCTCTGGATAAATTGCCAGAGCGGGAAAGGCTTATGCTTTCTTTGTTTTACTTCGAGGAGTTGACAAAAAAAGAAATTGCAGGGTTGATGAAAGTATCGGCAGCAAGAATATCACAGCTTCATGCCCGGGCAATCGAAAGGCTGAGAGGGACACTTGCCGAACCGGATCAAGATGCTTAATGAAAAATTATAACTTTTAACTATTCCAGGAAGGAGAGATTACATGGGATATCTAATAGTCGGTTTTTTGCTTGGAGTAGCAGTTAGTTGGTTTTGGCAGAGCCAATTTAGCGGTGTGCCCGCTTTTCAAAATCTAATGCAGAAAGAGCTGGCTGTCAATGGTCAGATTGGTAGTGTAACTGTTTTAAAGAAAAGACTTGAGTTAATGGAAAAGCAGATCGCTGGGATGGAGAATCCTCATAGCAGTAAAAGGGATGATCGGTTGGAAAATACTGAGATCGCAAATAACCAGGATTCATCTTTGCAGGCACCGGTCAATGAATCTAAAGGTGTCGTCAAACAGCTACGCCCTCCAGTGATAGGCATTAATCGGGATCAAGTTATCGCTTTATGGAAGGAAGGCAAAACGGTGACTGAAATCGCTTCCACAACCAGGTTGGGAAAAGGTGAAATAGAGTTGATAATTTCCATGCAGGATCGTTTCCTTCAAAAAAAAGCTGATTAATTGATGAAAGGAGTTGAATTTTATGCGCGGGTTGTACATGGCTGAAGGAGCAATGTTGGTGCAGCAGTCGCAGCTGCAGGTGATTAGTAATAACCTTGCTAATTTAAGGACTACCGGTTTTAAAAAGGACCGAGGCGTGGAAACCAGTTTTGCCGAATGGATGATTTATGAGATGAGTCCTGCAGCCGATACGAACGACGGAGGAAGCCTTAACCCGATTGGTTCAGCAGCACACAATGTTGCTACCCAGGAAACTGTTACATCCTTTGCCCAGGGGCCTTTGGAGATTACAGAGCGTGCTCTTGATTTTGCTTTGGCCGGCAATGGTTTCTTCCAGGTTGAAGGAGAGGACGACACTCTGTACACCAGGAATGGACGTTTTGTGCTTGATGAAGACGGAACCCTGGTTACATCTGAAGGCTACCAGGTAATTGGGGTAGGTGGCCAGATTGAGCTGCAATCAGAAAATGTTTATGCTGATCCGGATGGCACCCTGTTTGAAATAACTGCTGATGGTGAGACCAACGAGGTTGGACAGCTCGATATTGCGGTTTTTGAGGACGATGCTCAAATGGAGAAGTATGGGGAAAATTACTTTTTAACTGATCAGGGCGAAGGTGGCGAAGAAGATTTTGAGGTGATCCAGGGGTTCCTGGAAGGGTCTAATGCCAGCCTTACCCGTGAAATGACTGATTTAATGAGAGTCCGGCGCACCTACGAGGCAGCCCAGAAGATCATGATTACTTATGATCAGTTATTAGATCGGGTAGCTAACGAAGTTGGTTCTTCAGTATAGTAATTATATGCCGATAATGAGAGAGGTGAGTTTTAATGGGCAGATCTTTTTACAATGCTTTTTCCGGGATTGCTGCTTATCAGAGCGCTTTGGCCAAGATTGGTGATAATTTAGCCAACCTGAATACAAATGCTCATAAAAGGTCTGAGGTGTCTTTTACAGAGTTACTTTACTCAGAAATGCAGGAGAAAGGATATTCCGTGGATCCGCTGCCTGAGGAACTGCCACCGCACAGTGGTAAGGGAGTCCATATGTATCCGGTTACCAAAATTTTTGATCAGGGTGCTCTGCAGCAGACAGAACGGCCACTGGATTTAGCGATTGAAGGAGAAGGGTTTTTTAGGATAGAAAGACAGGGCGGCACTGAAGCATATACGCGCAGAGGCTCGTTCTTTGTTGATAATGACGGCAGTTTAGTAACCGACCGGGGAGATTATCTCGATGTTGAATTTGACCTGGATGGTATCTTGCTCAACAGTGTAGTTGTCGGGCCTAACGGGCAGGTTAGTGGTGAAAATTTTGAAGGTGATAGGGTAGACTTAGGAGATATAATGCTTTATTCTTTTGTAAACAAGGGCGGTCTTTTCAAGCTAGGCGGAGGTCTTTACGAGGCAACTGAATCATCTGGAGAACCGGATGAATTGCCGCCGGGTGGAAATGGGGCCGGTTCCTTGAACCAATATCATCTGGAGGCATCAAATGTTGACATGTCTGCAGAAATGGTTGAATTGATTGCCAACCAGCGTGCCCTTGAGGGGAATACCAGGAGCATGATTACCGCTGATGAACTAAAAGCGCTGACCTTGTTGGTCAGGGGTTAGGTTTTTTAAATCTAAATATTCAGCAGTAGGCAGGAGGTGAAAGAATGGGCAAAGATGCGTTAACTCAATCTGAAATTGATTCTTTAATTAATGCAATTTCCACTGGTGATCTGCAGGAAGAACCCCAGGAGACTAATGAAAATTATCAGACTTACGACTTCAGGCGTCCGACCAAGTTTTCGAAAGAGCAAATCAGAACTCTGCAGATTATCCATGAAAATTATGCCCGGATTATGGGCAACTTCTTAACATCATTTCTACGGGTTCCTGTTAAATTACAGGTAGTGTCTGTTGCCCAGGTCTCATATGAGGAATTTGTGTTTTCTCTTCCCGTGCCTACCTTGATGACCATATTTAACATGTCTCAAGATATGGGTGTAGCTATGTTGGAGACAAATCCTAACTTTGTATTTACAATTATTGATCTTTTGTTCGGTGGTGAAGGCAAACAACCGGGTAAAATAAGGGAATTAACTGAAATCGAATTGTCGGTGATGAAGCAAATTAACGAAAAATTCCTCGATAATCTTGGTTACGCCTGGAAAGGCATAGTGCAGCTGGATCCGCAGATTGAAAGTATGGATACTAATCCTCAGTTTAACCAGGTCATTGCTTCCAGTGAAACTGTGGCTCTGGTTACTTTCTCGGCTGATATCCAGAATATACAGGGTTTTGTCAATCTTTGTTTCCCCTTTATGGCCTTGGAGCGGATTCTTTCCAGCCTGACTGCTCAACACTGGTTTAACCAGTTTCAGCAAACTGCTTCACGTAATAAACCCGGTGATGTGGAGAAGTGCCTGCAATATCCGGAAGCAGAAGTAAAAGCAGTACTGGGGAAAGCCAGGATCACTCTTGATGATTTCTTGCAGCTGCAGGAAGGTGATGTTTTGCCTTTGCGCAGACATAGTGGAGAGCCCATGGAACTTTTGATAGAGGATAAGCCGATTTTTAAAGTCCAGCCAGGAACCCGCGGTAAACGCCTGGGGGTTAAAATAGTTGATTGGATATCCGAAGAAAGTGAAAAGACAGGTGATAGTAATGGATAGCCGCAATCTTTTATCTGAAGAAGAGATGAATGCTTTGCTTAATGAGGATTCAAGTCGTGAAGATGAGTTGAAAATGGATTTAAAACTCAAATTAGTTCTCGATTTTCCCCTCGAGGTTTCTGTCCGGCTCGGTGAAGCACAGAAAACTATTGGACAGCTTTTGAATTTAAATGTGGGGACAGTAATTGAATTGGATAATATGGTCAATGATCCGGTAGACCTGGTGGTTAACGGCAAATCTTTCGCTACCGGGGAAGTAATTACAGTGGATGAAACTTTTGGTATCCGTTTGACAAACATTATCAAAACCGAAGACAGAATAGAGAATTTACGGTGAATTGTGAGTTGAAGGGGGGCTAATTTGGAAGATTTAACTGCATTAGAAAAGGATACCATCTCGGAAGTAGGCAATATATCATTAGGCGCTTCAGCAACAGCACTGTCTACTATCCTTGATAAGTTCGTTGACATAACAACTCCCCAGCTGACAGTTCTCAGCGGCAGTGAGATCCAGCAAAAGTATCCGCTGCCCTGCCTGCTGGTTGAAGTTGAGTATATTTCCGGACTGCAGGGTAGTAATGTTCTTCTGATCAAGGAGCAGGATGCATTGATTATAGCTGCCCTGATGATGGGTGAATCCCATCATCAGGGAAAAGAGGGGCCGTTAAGTGAAATAGAACTTAGTGCGGTTCAGGAAGCTATGAATCAGATGATGGGTTCGATGTCCACTTCTATGTCAGAGTTATTCCAGAGAACGATTGAGATTTCTTCGCCGCAAATAACAAGGATAAATTTTGCTGAGGAACTGCCTGAAGGGGAACCACTTAATAAAGATGAACAAGTGGTCCATGTTGAATTTTCGATGCAGGTTGAAGATATTATAAACAGTGTCATGGTCCAGGTAATACCGCTTAATTTTGCTAAAGAGATGACCGCCCATCTTTTGTCCGGCGGGGCAGAACCGGCATCTGGTTCTGCGGTGGAAGAAGATTTGACCGATGATCAGGATTTTGAAGTCGAAACAGCTGTTATCAATGCACCGGATAGTGAGCACGATTCAGAAGATCTGACTGATTTAGAAAAAGATACGATAGCCGAGGTGGGTAATATTTCTTTAGGTGCTTCCGCCACTGCCATGGCTACTTTGCTGAACAAGGAAGTTGATATTACAACCCCGAAACTGGATGTTCGTAAAGTTAATGAAATCCAGGATAAATACCCTATTCCCTGCTTATTAGTCAGAGTGGAATATACTACTGGTTTAGAAGGCAGTAATGTGTTTCTGATTAAGGAGCAGGATGCGGCGATGATTGCGGCGCAGATGATGGGCGAGCCTCCTGAAAGTAAAGAGGGACCGCTGAACGAAATTGAACTCAGCGCTGTGCAGGAAGCGATGAACCAAATGATGGGTTCCATGTCTACTTCTATGTCAGAGCTTTTTCAGCGTCAGATTGATATAACCCCGCCGAGCATGGAATTAGAAGATCTGGCCGGTGAGTGGTCCAAACTTTATAAGTTTGATCCAGAAGATAAAGTCGTGCAAATTGAGTTTTCGATGACAGTGGAAGGTCTTCTCGACACTGTGATGATCCAGATCATCCCGATTGCTTTTGCCAAAAAAATGGCCGGATACCTTTTATATGGTGATACAGAGGCATCTACATCTGGGGTAGTGGAGGAAGAAGTTACTATTGATAGCCCGGAATCTGATCCTCCTGAAGAGGACAAGCATGAACCTGAACAAGAAAAAAGCGAACCACGGCGCCATTTTTCTGCAGATGCCGGCGCAAATTTAGGGGTTGATATGCAGAAGCTGGACCTGGTCAGGGATATTCCAATGGATATTACCGTGGTATTAGGGACAACAAGAGTTCCGCTCGGGAAGCTGTTTTCTCTGGATAAAGGTGGTGTTGTTGATCTTGATTGTAACGTTAATGATCCGGTTCAGCTTTTGGCCAACGATAAACTCTTGGCCAAAGGAGAGGTGGTTATGATTAATGACCAGTTAGGGGTGCGGATTACCGAAATACAGTTTGAAGAAGTCATCGAAAGCTACGGCATATAAACAAGCAGTTTATATGCAAGGAGGTTGTTGATATGGATGTCACGCAATACGCAGAGCTGTTTCAGGCAGAAGCCGGGGAGTATATGCAGGTGCTAAATCAGTGTCTGCTTAACCTGGAAAAAGACCAGGGTGATCGCGAAGAACTCCAGGAAGCCTTCCGTGTTGTACACAGCCTGAAGGGGATGGCCGGAACAATGGGGTATCAGCATGTTACTGATATAGCGCACGGCCTTGAAAACTTCATGGAAGACTTTAAAACGTTTGAGCGGAGTCCAAGTGCAGGTGTAATTGATCTTCTCTTTGAAGCTGTTGATCTACTCCAGGATTCTTTGGAGCATCCTGAGGAATCTACTGAAGAGGACCGGAGAAAATGGGATGATTTGCTGCAACGAATGAAAAAAACCCGTGTTTCTGAAGACACAGAATTTATCGAAGAGGATTCAGGGTCGATAAATGAAGAAAACGAATTTAATCTGGGAGCGATGGATCAAGAAATAGTACGCCAGGCTAGAGAAAAGGGAAAACAACCCTGCCGGGTCGGAGTCACTTTGAAAAAAGATGTTATGATGAAAGCAGTCAGGGTTTATATGATTTTCAAAGAACTTGAAGAGTGCGGCGGAATCATATCTACTGTTCCGTCTCAGCAGGAACTGGAAGACGAGAAGTTTGAGCAGTTTTTCCAGGTCCTTTTAGTCCCGGAAAAACATGACATCTCCGTTATCAATGAAAAAGTTACCCAAATAACCGATGTGGAAAATGTCGAAGTTCACCCCTGGAATGATCAAGATTCATCAGAAAATGATCCAGTTGAAAGCGAAGCAGAGCCTGAGGCTGAAACTGAAAAAGAAGTAAAACATCCAAAAGATAAAAAAGATATGGTTCAGGAAGACTCTTCTGCTCAGGGTAAAACTCCTGCCCCTTCTTCACCTTCCGAAGAATCGGGCCAGGTCACCAGGGCAGCAGATAAAATGGTCAGGGTTGAAACCCAGAAGCTTGATGACCTGGTCAACCTGGTTGGCGAAATGGTTGTAGCCAGGACCAGAATATCAGAGATTGGACATGGATTTAATGAGGACTTGGATAGTACAATTGATCAGCTGAAACGCTCTATTACCAACCTGCAGGGAACTGCCATGGAATTGCGGATGGTCCCTATTGAACAAGTTTTTGGGCGGTTTCCGCGGATGGTTAGGGATTTATGCCGGGAGAAAGGGAAAAAAGTCGAGCTGCATATCAGTGGCCAAGAGACTGAGCTTGACCGCTCCATAATAAACCGGCTATCTGATCCGCTGGTCCATCTTCTGCGAAATTCTTTTGATCATGGTATTGAAGCGCCTGATGAACGTATTAAAAAAGGCAAAAAACAAGAAGGTTCTATTTATTTAAAAGCTTGTCATGAAGGGAATCAGGTTGTTCTTACTGTCGAAGATGACGGAAAAGGGATCGATCCCCAAAGAATTGGTGAATTGGCTCTGGAAAAAGGGGTTATTACCAAAGATGAACTCAACCAGTTAAGTAAAGATGATCTGGTCAGCTTGATTTTCTTTAGCGGCTTTAGCACATCAGCCGAAATAACCGATGTTTCAGGCCGTGGAGTTGGCATGGATGCGGTCAGAAACAGTATTGAAGCTCTGCACGGTTCTATTGAGGTATATAGTGAAATTGATGTGATGACCCGCTTCGAAATGCGTTTACCCCTCACCCTGGCAATTATTACTACTTTGCTTGTGAAATCGAGTGGACAATTGTATGCTATACCGGTGGAGGTAATTCATGAAAACGTTTATCTTGATCGCAAAGATATTAAATCCATCCGGGGCAATCCTGTTGTTAACCTAAGAGGAGAAGTCATCCCACTGCATGTTTTGAGCGCTCTGCTTGGTTTTGACAGTGGAGAACTACCGGAAGATGAATGCAATGTAGTAATTGTAGAAGCAGCCAACCGTAAAGCCGGTTTTATCGTTGATGATCTGGTAGGCCAACAGGAAATTATGATTAAGTCTCTGGGTAGTCTTCTGAAAGGTTTAAAAGGGATTGCCGGTGCAACTGTTCTTGGTGATGGCAGCGTTACTCTGATTATAGATGTTGCAGGCCTCTTAAGCGAAGGGAGGGATTATATTGAGCAAAACAGTGTTGGTGGTTGATGATACGGCGTTTATGAGGATGACTTTAAAAAGCATGCTCGAAAAAAACGGGTATGAAGTTGTCGGTGAGGGAGGAGATGGTGTTAAAGGGGTAGAGCTATATAAAGAGTTGAAGCCATCATTAGTAACCATGGATATTACTATGCCTAATATGGATGGTATTACGGCCATTAAAGAAATTATCGGGTTCGATCCTGGGGCGGTAGTAATTATTGTTAGCGCTATGGGTCAGAAAAGCCTGGTTATCGAAGCTTTGAATGCCGGGGCGAAAGACTTTGTTGTTAAACCATTTCAGCCGGATCGGATAGCTGAAGCTCTGGCAAAATTAGAAGGCTAAGGATTTTATCACCTGAGCGAAGCGGTTTATTTGCCTCGTATAACGCGGAGGTCTTGATGGAAACTGTTCATGTAAAAATTGCTGATATGGCCGTAAAAAAAGATCAGGGCATCCTGGTCACCTTTGGACTGGGATCTTGTATTGGAATTGCAATTTATGATCAAAATTCGAAAGTGGCAGGACTGGCTCATATTCTACTTGACGACAGCAGTAAGTTTAAAAGGCCCGGCAGTAAAGATGTAAATCCTGCAAAATTTGCGAATACAGCAATACCATATTTGATGGAGCAAATGTTTGCTTTAAATGCTAAAAAAAGCAATATGGCAGCCCAAATTGCCGGTGGAGCGAGTCTCTTCAACTTTCAAAATGAATCAGGCAATGTTGGCTACAGAAATATTGAAGCAGTTCGTGCAGAGCTGAAAAAACGGGGCATTAAAATAATCAGTGAAGATGTGGGCGGCAATTGCGGCAGAACAATGCGTCTTTTTGTTGATACCGGTGAAGTAAAAATTTCAACTGTCGGTAAAGGAGCAGTGAAGAAGTGAAAAAGATACGCGTTCTGGTCGTTGATGATTCTGCATTTATGCGCCGCGTAATAAGTGATATTATCCGGGTTCATCCTGAATTGGAGGTAATGGACACAGCAAGGGACGGTATTACTGCTTTAGAAAAAATTAAAGCCAGGCGTCCTGATGTGGTGACCATGGATTTGGAAATGCCCCGCCTGGATGGTCTTGAAACAATGAAGCGTATTATGGTTGAACATCCACTTCCGGTAATTATGCTGAGCACACACACTAAAGTCGGTAGCGAGGTCACTCTGAAGGCTCTTGATGCAGGTGCAGTTGATTTTATGTCTAAGCCAACAACAGGTTCTTCCATCATTACCCCGGAAGAATCAATGGAAGAGCTAAAAAATATTCTGCCTCAAAAAATAATTGCAGCGTCCTCAGCAGAGGTCAGGCTGATTACAGCAAGAGAACCTGTGCCTGCTCAAAAACCTGTTAATAAAACTTCATCTACACGGGCTCATGGAGAAAAAGCGCGAGTTATAATCGCTATCGGTGCTTCAACCGGTGGACCTAAAGTGCTTGAAAAAGTTTTTAGTGGTTTACCGGCCAATCTCCCGGCGGCGGTCCTGCTTTCTCAGCATATGCCTCCCGGGTTTACACTTTCCTTTCAGCAGCGACTTG
>PWEB01000004.1 GCA_003553305.1 Syntrophomonadaceae bacterium | reverse complement strand
TGATTGAAAATGTTGAGATTGCCCGCGATGAGCAAATTCCGATCTGTCAGGATACGGGATTTGCTGTTTTTTTTGTGGAATGGGGGCAGGAAGTCCATCTTACCGGTCAATCTTTAGAAGAGGCCATTCACGCCGGAGTGAGGAAAGGTTATGAGGAAGGGTATCTGCGCAAGTCAATCGTCACTGATCCACTTTATGATCGTAAGAATACCGGGGACAACACTCCTGCGGTGATCTATACCGATCTTGTGCCGGGTGATAAGGTAAAGATATTGTTTGCTCCCAAAGGCGGAGGCGCTGAGAATATGAGTGCTGTTAAAATGCTCAAGCCTTCCGATGGTGAAGATGGCCTGGTCGATTTTGTGGTTAATCATTGCAAGGCTGTCGGGCCGAACCCCTGCCCGCCGATCGTGGTTGGAGTTGGGATCGGGGGAACTTTTGATCGGGTGGCGGTGAATGCCAAGAAAGCCCTTTTCCGTTCTTTGGGTAAGCCGAATCCGGACAGCCGCTTTGCGGATTTAGAAAGGAAGATCCTGGAGAAGATAAATGATCTCGGTGTCGGTCCGCAGGGCTTTGGAGGTCGAACCTTTGCCCTGGCGGTACATATTGAAACATATCCCGCCCATATCGCCAGTATGCCTGCTGCGGTAAATCTTAATTGTCATGCCAGCAGGCATCTTGAAAGAGTGCTCTAATTGAAATTAGCAGAGGAGGATAAGCGGAATGGAACCAAAAAGAATTCAGGCTCCCTTGAGTGATGATGATGTGCTATCTCTGAAAGCCGGTGATAATGTCTTAATTAGCGGGTTTATTTATTCAGCTCGGGATGCCGCTCATAAAAAGTTAATTGAGTTAATAGATCAAGGTAAGGAGTTACCGATCGATTTGAACGGTCAGATAATTTTTTATGTCGGACCGACTCCGGCCAAGCCTGGTCAGGTCATTGGATCAGCGGGACCGACCACCAGTGGGCGGATGGATGCCTACACGCCGCAGCTGCTTGAAAAAGGAATGAAAGCTTGTATTGGCAAAGGTTTACGCAACCAGGCGGTAAAAGATGCTTTGCAAAAACATAAAGGGTTGTACCTGGCTGCAGTTGGTGGAGCGGGTGCCCTGCTATCGAAAAAGATCAAGAAAAGTGAAGTGGTTGCTTACGATGAACTAGGACCCGAAGCGATTCGCCGGATGGAGGTCGAAGATTTCCCGGCTACCGTGGTCAATGATGCGCACGGTGGAGATATTTATGTTGAAGGAGCGAAAGCTTACGCCCGTTAAGGGATCTGTTCAAGCAGCTTAATATAGAAAAGATTTGTTTATAAAGTGCGGACAAAGCTGACAGGTAGACTTTAAAAAATCATTATAGCCGGTTGAAAGAATAGCGTTGATCTGATTTAGAGATTATTTTAAAAATAATTGGAAGGTAGGGATTTTAAGATGTCTATGAATAAAGAAGAATTACTGGCCAAGGCTAAAAAACCGGCCCAGGACGCTATGCGCCTGCACCCTTTTTATAAGGGCAAAATTGAAGTCAATTTAAAAGCCTGCGTCCGAAATATCGGGGATTTTGCGATCTGGTATACACCCGGTGTCGCAGAGCCCTGTAAAGCGATTGCTGAGAATAAAGATCTGGTTTACGAATATACTAACAAAGCAAATTTTTGTGCAGTGGTTTCCGACGGAACCAGGGTTTTAGGACTCGGTGATATCGGGCCGGAAGCAAGCATGCCGGTTATGGAAGGAAAAGCCCTTCTCTTTAAGTATTTAGGCGGGGTTGATGCTTTCCCGATCTGTGTCGATACCAGGGATGCTGATGAACTGATTAACTTTGTGAAGATGCTCCAGCCCAGCTTCGGTGGAGTGAACTTAGAAGACATCTCCAGTCCAAAGTGCTTCTATATCTTAGACCGGTTGAAAGAAGAGTGCCATATTCCGGTCTGGCATGATGATCAACAGGGCACTGCCTTAGTAACCCTGGCCGGATTAATTAATGCTTTGAAAATAGTGGGCAAGAAAATCTCCGACACTAAAATTGTGTTGATCGGGTCGGGAGCGGCCAATATCTGCACCGTCCGGCTGCTTATCTCTGCCGGGGTTGATACAAACAAGGTGATCATGGTAGACAGCAAGGGGACCCTGCATAAAGGGCGTACCGAGCTTAAAGATGAACATCCGGTTAAATGGGAACTGGCCCAGACTACTAACGGAGAAGGAATCACCGGCGGGGCAGCAGAAGCATGTAAAGGGGCCGATGTGATGATTGCCCTTTCGAAGCCCGGGCCGGATACGGTTAAAAAGGAATGGGTGGAAAGTATGGCTAAAGATTCGATTGTTTTTGCCTGCGCAAACCCGATTCCCGAAATATGGCCCTGGGACGCCCAGGAAGCAGGAGCGAGGATTGTTTCTACCGGTCGTTCTGATTTTCCGAACCAGGTCAATAACTCACTTGGCTTCCCGGCCCTGTTCCGCGGTGTATTAGATGTTCAGGCCTCAGGAATATCTGACGCGATGTGTATTGCCGCTGCTGAAGAATTAGCGGCCTGTGCTCCTGACGGGGGCAAGGATCCGGAAAAAATTCTGCCCACAATGGATATGTGGGAAGTCTTTCCCAGGGTGGCAACAGCTGCGGCGATGAAAGCAATTGAAGAAGGGGTGGCCCGGATTACACCGAGCCGGGAAGAAGTATACCGCAGAGCAGAAGAACAGATCAAGCGGGCCCAGGATCAGACTAAATCGGCGATGAAAAATGGTTTTATTCCCGATCCGCCGGCTGAGTAAACAAGGAGGCTGAAAAAAAATCAGATGACTGAGACAATTACAATGGTTGATATTTTTATCATGGGCAAACGCTATAAAGTGCCCGAAACACTGACTATCTTAGATGCCATGGAATATGCCGGCTACCAGATGATCCGCGGCTGCGGCTGCCGGGCTGGATTTTGCGGGGCCTGTGCCACGGTTTACCGCATGGCTGGAGGTTATGAACTTTTAGTCGGCCTGGCCTGTCAGACCAAGGTGGAAGACGGAATGTATTTAGCCCAGATTCCATTTTTCCCCGGCCGGAAGGCTCAGTTTGATTTAGAAGAAATCAAACCTTCTGTGGCGCATTTTGCCCAGCTTTACCCGGAAGTATATCGTTGTCTGGGCTGCAGCTCCTGTAACAAGGTTTGTCCGCAGGACATTGATGTTATGCAATATATTGCTTATATTCAGCGCGGAGATTTTGAAAAGGCAGCTGACTTATCTTTTGACTGCCTGATGTGCGGGTTGTGTGTTTCACGCTGCCCGGCCAACATTGTTCATTACAACGCAGCGCTGACCGCCCGGCGTCTTTACAGCCGCTATATCGCCAAACCGGATCGTTTTCTGGCTGAAAGGGCGCAGGCTATTGAGAATGGCGAGTTAGATGCTGAGATCGATAAACTGGTCAAGGCGGATAAAGAAAAACTGCAGGAACTATATAACAACCGGGAAATTGAAAAGTAGACCTGGCGAGGAGGCGTTGTTGAGTTGGTTTATACCCCACAGTTAACTGAATTAATGAAAAAAGTTGAAGAGACCAGACCCTCCCGGGTCGGTGTTGATTTCCCGCGAATGACTCAGGAGGAGCGCCGGGATGTTTTAGAAAAGTTCCATCCCGATTATAACTTGGACGGGTTTCGGGAAATTAAAGTTGGCGTTAACAAGGGGGCGCGTATGCCCATTGAAATGGCTGATGTTTTTGAAGCATACAGCCGCATTCGCGATCTCAAATTTGATTTGAAGGCTGATCCGCATTATGACGTCGACGTCCTGGTGATCGGGGGCGGCGGCGCAGGCGCCTCAGCAGCGCTCGAAGCGCACAGTACGGGGGCGGATGTATTGGTTGCTACCAAATTACGCTTTGGTGATGCCAATACGATGATGGCCCAGGGTGGAATCCAGGCTGCTGACAAGCCGAACGATACACCGGCGACCCATTTTCTCGATGTGATGGGCGGCGGGAGGTTGGAGAATGTTCCAGAACTGGCCCGGGCCCTGGTTATGGACGCCCCGCTGGTTATCAAGTGGCTGGAAGATCTGGGCGCCATGTTTGATAAAAAAGATGAAGGCACGATGATCACAGGACACGGCGGTGGAACATCACGCAAGCGTATGCATACCGCCCGCGATTACACCGGAGCCGAAATAATGAGGACCTTGCGGGACGAGGTTTTAAATAAAGGGATTAATGTAGTTGAATTCAGCCCGGCAGTGGAAATAATCCTTGACGAGCAGGGTCGTGCCGCCGGGGCGGTTCTCTACAACCTTGAAACCGAACAGTACGAAATTGCCCGGGCTAAAACGGTTATTATCGCAACCGGGGGATCGGGAAGGCTGCACTACCGCGGCTTCCCGACCAGTAATCATCACGGGGCTACTGCCGATGGGTTGGTCCTTGGTTACAGGGCCGGGGCAAAAACGATTTATGCTGATTCGATCCAGTATCATCCGACGGGGGGAGCATATCCGCCGCAGCTGCTCGGCTTACTGGTTACTGAAAAGACCCGCGGTCTCGGGGCTACACCGCTTAACATTAACGGAGAACAGTTTGTTTACCATCTGGAGACCAGGGATGTTGAATCTTCGGCAATTCTTCGCGAGTGTGATGAACGAGGATTGGGCGTGCCTCTGCCGACCGGGATTGAAGCCGTCTGGCTTGATTCACCGCTTATTGAGATAATTCACGGTGAAGGGACGATTGAGCGCCAGCTTCCGGCCATGCTCCGCCAGTTTCAACGCTTTGATGTCGATATTCGCAAGGAACCGATGCTTATCTTTCCGACATTGCATTATCAAAACGGAGGTTTATTGATTGATGATGATGCCCACAGCACGGTAGAGAATCTTTATGTTGCCGGAGAAGCAGCCGGTGGCATTCACGGTACCAACCGCCTGATGGGCAATTCACTGCTTGATATAATCGTTTTTGGCCGCAGGGCCGGAAGAAATGCCGCGGCAAAAAGCAGGGAAATACCGGTTCCTGAAGGGTTAAATTTCGAGCACCTGGATTCTTATCATCAGGAACTGGACAATACCGGAGCAGGAGATGGGCGGATTGGTCCAATGGTCTTGCCGCACTATACGCATCGCTAATGGGAAAACCTGGGCGTGAAGATAAACTTCCTCTCGAAGATTTTTGGTTTTAGATCTGACCAGGCTGCTGCCGGGGCCCCTGTGCGCAATGATGCTCGGGGATTACGGAGCTGAGATAATAAAAATAGAAGATATTAAGGCCGGCGATCCAACCCGTTTCGCCGGTCTGGCCGGTCAGGTGCGCCTGCGCCTGCCGCGTCACGGTGAACATACTACGGAAGTATTAAAATTTTTCGGTTACGGTAGTGCAGTGATCAACTCCATGAAAAAGCGCGGAATTATTAAGGCCACCGATTGAAAAGTTTTGCTTCTATATTTTGCTTCTATATTTTGCTTCTATATTT
>PWEB01000193.1 GCA_003553305.1 Syntrophomonadaceae bacterium | reverse complement strand
TATTACAATTATGCCGGTTGGGATCCTGAGACGGGAAATCCGACCGACAGTACTTTGGAAAAGTTGTCCCTGGGTTGGCTTCTGGATGGATAACCTCTTTAATATAGTAAAGCCATGGAGCGTTTGATCTATGCCTGATTTAAAGCAAGCTTTTTCCGGTTTGCCGGGTCCAACCAAATGTTCCAGGTTGAATTTAGCGGCCGGTTTGGTGATTTTTCGGATCCGGCAGGGCATTTCGTTTTTTGTTGAATAAGTCGATAAAGGATGGTAAATGAAGATGGAAAAAATAAAAACTGCCTGTCCGCTTGACTGTTGTGACCAGTGTGCTTTTTTGGTTACTGAAGAGGGTGGAAAAATTGTTTCCATAGCACCCAATCCGGAACAACCGGTCACCGGTAAAGTAATTTGCAGTAAAGGTAGGCGCCATTTAGATAGAATTAATCACCCCGAGAGGTTGCTTTATCCCCTGCTTAAACGCGGAGGTTATTTTGAGCGGGTTAGCTGGACGGAAGCTTTGCAGGTTGTGGCTGAAAAAATTAATTATACCCTGAAGGAACATGGCCCGCTTGCTTTGCTTCATTTTTTTGATGGTGGATATACAGGGCTTTTAAAAAAAGTCGAATCCCGTTTTTTTAGTGCCCTGGGAGGGTCTACCGTCCATCAAGGCAGTCTTTGCTGGGGAGCAGGCATTGCCGCGCAGAGTTATGATTTTGGGGCGGTGCAGGCCCACCCATATCAAGACCTGGTCAATTCTAAGTTGATAATATTCTGGGGGCGAAACCCGGCCGATACTTCGACTCACATTTTGCCCTTCGTACGTAAAGCCCGTGAAAATGGAGCTCGTGTAATCTTGATTGATCCAGTCCAAACAGCAACTGCTGCCCTGGCAGATCAACATATAAGGGTCAAACCGGGCAGTGATGGGGCGCTGGCTCTGGCTATGGCGAAGGTGATCATAAAAAATGAATTAACTGCTACGAATTTTATCAAAGATCACAGCAGCGGGTTTGAAGCGTTTGCAGAGTTATGTGAGGATTATTCTCTTCAAAAGGTGGCTGGGCTGACCGGTCTCTCGGCTGAAGTGATTGAGCAGCTTGCTTTTGACTACGCTAATTCTAAGCCGGCAGTTATTTGGATAGGGATCGGTCTTCAGCGACATAGCAATGGTGGAAATATTGTGCGAGCAATTGATGCCCTGGCTGCCCTGACCGGTAACCTGGGTGTTCCCGGTGGTGGAGCCAACTATGCTAATTTTAGAATCAGCCGCTATATAGATCATGATTATATGAACGGAAATGATCTTGCGCCACAGCGCCGCTATTATTCAAAGCCAAAGTTGGCTGAAGCGTTGACAGGTTTCGAAGATCCACCGATAACTTTTCTTTATAACAGCCGGGCGAATCCCCTCGTTCAGGTTGGCGATAGTAATTTCCTGAAAAAAGCTTTTTCGAAAGTTCCTTTTATAGTGACATCAGAATTTTTTATGACCGATACTGCTGCGGCTTCCGACCTGGTTTTACCTGCGACTTATTTTTTGGAAGATGAAGATCTCTATTTCACTTCGATGAGTCATTCTTACTTAACTTACGGATCACAGGTGGTTGCTCCACCTGGTGAATGCCGCTCTGAATATAGTATTTTTAAGGAACTGGCCAGTTTGCTGGACTTAAAAGAATTTCCTGATCTGCAACCTGAAGACTTATTAGCCCGAGCAATAAAACCTTTAAATGAAGCTACCGGTATTACAATCAACATGATTAAGGATAATAGCCCGTTGCTGATTCCGGGAGGAGATGATCTGCCCTGGTCTAATTGGGTTTTTGAAACAGCTGACGGAAAGTATAATTTTTACTCTAATAAAGCGTCTAAAGAAGGTGGCGATGGGCTGCCTCGCTACCGGGAAGCTGATGAACTGAGCAGTCGTGCTCTGCATGAAGAAGGCTTTATTTACTGGTTTATAACACCTCATCCCCGGGATTCCATTCATGCAACTCATCGCCTGCCCGATCAGGCAGATCAACCAGCGGCTTATATCCATTCCCAGACAGCCCGGGAGGAAAATCTTACTGAGGGGCAGTGTATCCGCATTTCATCTAAAAGGGGCAGTATTGAAGTTAAAGCATCAATCAGTGACCGGGTCCCACCGCAGGCAGTAATGGTTTATGAGGGATGGTGGCACATTTCAGGTGCGGCGGTAAACAATCTTACACCGGATCATCAGACCGACCTGGGCAATCAGGCGGCCTATTACGACTGCCTTTGCCGTATTGAAACCTCCGTATAAGTCTGATTTGTTAAAAAAAGGCCCTCCTCGGAAAAAAGGAGGGTTGAAATAATGGTAAACATTGGATTTTTCTTACAGCAAGAGCTTTTAGTTATCAGGCATAGGTGTTTACTTGGCCGCCTAAATGAGATTGGAGTTCTTTTTGCATCTCAATCATTTCCAACATGGCGTCACCCTGAGCCTCGGCATTGTCCAGGACCATTTTGCTCACCCTGGCGCCCACTTCCGCCTGGATACTCTCTTGCTGCATTTGCGAAGCTGCGGAAGCTATACTTTCGATCAAAGCATTAATCCCTCCTTTCCTAAAACCAATAGGGCCCTATAATTGGTATCGACTGTTTGCATTAAAACAATAGGGGGTAGTACATCTTAATTTATTTGGGAAGCGCTTCTGCACTGTGTAGCCTTAGCAGGATAACTGCTGAAAGGACCAGAGCTACACCGATGTACTGAATGGTAACCAGACGTTCATCCAAAAAGAAAAAGGCTAATAGTATTGCTGCCACGGGTTCTATAGCAACGGCTATGCTGGCTTTACCCGCTTCCAGGTAACTTAATCCGGCAATGTATAAGGAGTGTGCTGCCAGTGTAGAGATTATTACCAGGGCACCCAAAGCAAGCAGTAGTGACGGGGAATAGCGGATTTCTGCCAACCCTATCCAGGGAGGGTGGATCAAAGATAGAAATAGGGAGCCTGTGAAAAGCAGGTAAAATGAAGCAGTCAGACGGTTGCCGGTGCCGGTCAGGTATTTGCCCAAGACGCTCAATGTTCCGAATGATAGTCCGGCGCCCAGCCCTACCAGGATAGCAAGGGGGTTGTCTAGCAAATTGTGGAGTTCGTAAGCTTCGACTACCAGCAAAATTCCTGATATAGCAATAATTAACGCGATTACCTTTTTCGTGGTCAGTGGTTCCTTGAGGAAAATACGGGAAAGAATTACAGCAAAAACCGGTGATGTATAGAGCAGGACCACTGCGGTGGACATCCCTGCAGCATTTATAGCGTTCATGTAAAAAATGTTAAAGAGGGTTATGCCAACTGATCCACCCAGGGCAAGCATAACCAGCTGTTTTTTATTTACAACCAGGAGTTTCGGGTGAAAAACCAACAGGTAGACTAAAAAAATGACTGCTGCCAGGGCACTCCTGGTAGAAGCTACACTGATCGGATCGATCCCTTCATTAAAAAGGAGGGTACTGAATAATCCTGTTGTCGCCCAGCAAACACCTGCGCCGGATACCATTACTAAACCTTTACGCGCTTGCATTTTTCATCCCCTGTGGTTTGTTACCGCTGATGTGCATATAAGGGTATTTTAAAGCAAGGCTTACCGGTAGGCAAGCAGGAACAAAGATTTTTACCTTATCAAAATTAATTATTAACTATAAACCGGATGAGCTAGTAGCCATTTTGATGTTTTGTTGCAAAGTTTATCTATTTGGTGTAGGTTGTTTTTGGTTGCATTTTGACTCGACCAATTTTTATGGTAGTATAATTTTAAAAGACCCTTGTCACAATAAATAGTAACACTAAATATATAAGAAGTGTAAATCGCTGCGTTTATAGTATGATTAAGATCAGGGAAATTCACAACGGTATTAAAAACCCGGCATGTATTTAATACTTTGCGAAATAAATGATCATTCATTGGATAATTAGAGTATTTACAATTGCTAATGGAGATTGTTTTTTCGCATTACAAGAAAGGTTTGTTTATTCTGTATTTCATAATTGTTATCGGTTTAAGTTTGCTGCTTGTATGGTTATTTTACAGCAGACAATTGAAAAATTTAATCCGACCGGTTAAATTTTACGCAGACAGTTCTGGTGCGCCGAATTATGCTGTGGGTGTTACAAGTGGCTCTCCTTTAAGTGAACTAGGTAGTCATTGTGGTTTTAAAGCTCTAACGGATAAAAAATATGCCGCCTCTAGTGCCATATATTCTACTGTTGCTTCATTTGGGTCTGGCCGGTTTTATGATTTCGCTACCTGCCTCCATAGCGATCAGGGCGAAATATACTTTAAGGCTCCCCTATCCAGGAAGGTGCATTTCCGGCCTTATTGTATTGAGGAAGAAGCACAGGACGGTCATTTTACTTTGAACAGCAAACTTTATTTCCTTCAGCATAACCTTGCTGTTCTGGATACTGAATGGACCGTAAGTGAAGAAACAGCCAGGGTTAAACCGGCTTGTTTTTTCATTCCGACTACCGGCCGCGATTTAGAAAACCCTTACCCGCACTTTACAGGCTTTTCTGTTTTAAAGAGAATAGATAACGGCCTGCAGGTGTCTAATTATCACCGGTTTCCCGGTTTAAAGCAGCATGCTTATTTTTTGCCCTCCAGTGGTGGTTTTGCAGGTAAAAAAGAGCTGCATGGTTCCTGGGTGGAACTTAGCCCGGGGCAAAGAATGAAATGGTCAGTGATCATATCCTTTTCTGCCGAGGGAACTGAAAAAATTTACAAGAGGGCTGAAAGAGCTTTACGAAATTTAAGGGGCCTGAAAAACGGCGCTCAGAAGCGGTGGGAAATTTTCGAAAACAAGCTGCCTGTACCATACACACCTGAAAAAGAGTCTGCTAAAGCAACCCTGAAACTCGCTGCCTGGGCCCTTCAAAATAGCCTCTATTTTCCACGGGGCAATATGAACCGCTGGGGCTCAGTACCTTCAAAAGTATACTTCCCGTTTTTCTGGGGTTGGGATACTCCGCAGCATGTACTTGGGCTGAGTGAATGGAATCCAACGCGAGCGGGGGAAGTTTTGTTGAACCAGTTGGAAGGCAGCTCTTCGGCACCGCGAAATACTCGGTTTCGAATTAAATACAGGGGAGTAACTATTGTTTCCGGAGCACAGCGGAACCAGATCCCCAGTAAAATCAATGATTCCCTGAGGGGAGTGCTGAATTTTTATTCGCAGCCGCCCCTGCAGTCCTGGGCAGCGGTAAGAGTTTATGAGAGGTTTCAGCAGCCGGAAGATAGAGCTTTGTTCCTTTCAGAAGTGCTGCCTCCTCTTAAGGAAAATTTACGCTGGTGGGAAGAAAACCGGCAGCTAAAGAATGGTTTTTTTTCATATATTAATGGTCTGGAGTCAGGACTTGATGATAGCCCCCGTTTTTATCCACCAAGCTTTTTACCCAGCTTTATTATTGGCCTGGTTCCCCGCTTTTTCTCTG
>PWEB01000257.1 GCA_003553305.1 Syntrophomonadaceae bacterium | reverse complement strand
CGACTCCAAGCAGCATAAAAACAGCCCTGAATGTAGCCAGATCAACCCGGTCTTTAGTAGTCCGGGCTAATTCAGGCAGCAAAGCCAGGTAAGGACAGACGTAAGCAGTGAAAAGAGAAAAGTACATGCCCAGCAAGAGAGCAAGATAAACACTGTTCAGGGCAGATGTCTCGGCTACCGGCGGATAGAATAGGAGAATAAACACTGCAGTATAGGCAATTCCGCTGAAAAGAAGAAAGGGCATCCTTCGTCCCAGGCGGCCTCTGTGGTTGTCTGACCAGCGGGCAATGACCGGGTCAGCCAATGCATCAATAGCGCGCCCCAGGAACATAATAATCCCGAAGGTAAAAGGTGGCATCAAGGCCTCGATCCCTTCTAAGGGGCTGGTGATGTAATAGTAAAAAAGCCAGGTAATCATCACCCGGTCAATTAAACTAAAACCACCTGAACCGGTTCCGTAAATGATTTTACCCCACCACGGAAGCTGTTTGATTCCACTCAACTAGATCATCTCCAGATTTAGCAGTGTCCAGTGATTTATAATCTATTCTGATGTCCGGTTCATGAGTTCTGAATTCTGTTCATCTGCTTTGCAATCGTTTTCTGACTTTGACCTCCGGTAGGTAATTGCATAAGCCAGAAAGCCTGCTGCAGAAGCGAAGGCTGCCCCTGTTGAAACCCGCCCTGTTTCCTGATCGATGCTTTCACAGAAAAAGCCGCAGTCCATTTCCGCCTTTCTTAAAAAATCAAAAGCGCTGACGCTGCAGGCCAGTAAATCGTTGCAGGCGCCCAGGGGCCATGGATTTTCAGCATGCAGTGAACCGGCTTCTTCAAAATTACTGCCCTGGTAAAAAAACTTATTGTTTGAAGAACGAATCCAGCGAACAGTATTGTTAAATATTGTATCATCGGTTGAACAAAACCCGTAATAAGCAAGAAGCTGCAGGCTGCCCGGAGGATTATCATAAAGAGAGAACCTTCCTTTACCGTCAACTGCCCAGGCAAACATTGTTCCGACCGGTCCTTTGACCATACAGTGATCAAATATTGCCTGCTGAAGTTCCCTGGCCAGGATTGCAAAGTCACTTTTATGTTCCAATCTTTCCTCTGCCTGTAATTTGGCCAGGAAAGAAAATGAACGCTGCAGTAATACATTATTGTAGGTCAGAAACGGAAAGCTAACCGGATCGTCGGAAGGACTGAGGAAAGTGCTGTATAGGCCTGCTTGCGGATCAAAATGATCAAACACTTTTCCAACCAGGGTGTTTAACCCTTCCCGGATTACTGTATCGTTGTAAATTGATTCATCTCCACTCTTTTTAATGTAATGCTCCAGGGCCAGGAAATATGCTGCTAACTGGTCTAATTCAAAACCGGGGTACAGGACGGAGCCGTTAATGTAATGAGCATGATCGCCGGCATTTTTAATATGACGGCTAAAAACAGCCAGCAGCAGTTCCCGTGCTGTAACCTGATCAACTATCAGGATCGCCGGAAAGCTCCACAGCAGGGTATCGCGGCTCCAGAAAGCGGAACTGACATAGTAGCGCGGGCTTCGTGAAGTAACCGGGACCAATTCCTCACTGTCCAGGGACCTGGCCACGGCAAAGAAATAGCAGAAAAAAAGATTCCGGTTCAGAAGGCCGTTCAAATCAGCATGTTCCCCGTTTATGATGCGCCTGCTCTCCAGCCACTGCACAGAAGAATTCTTAAGATAGTCATAACCAAGGCGCCGCAGGTCAATATTGCTAGTCCCTGCTCCATCAGATTCCAGGTTAACTGCTCCATAGAGGCAAATTTCATAATGTTCACCGGGTTTTAGATCTATTTTATGCTCAGCAGAAAAAATTTTAGCAGAGGAGTCATAATGCCATTCCATAAAAGGTTCTGCAGCCAGGGCCAGCGCAGCGAGAGGCAATCCTGCGGAAGCTTCCAGGATCAGGCTCCCGGTCCACTGATCAAAAAAGAGACTATGTTTACCATCAATCGGCCTTCGGTTGAAAATAATGTAGTTAAAACTTTCCCAGCAGCCCTGCCATCCCAGCTGAAAGCTTAGAGTTTTATTGCTGTTATTTTGCAGGGCCAGCCGATAACAAAACCCTTTAAACCCCGGCGGGGCAACAATTTCACCTTCCAGGGTCCAGCTGCCTTGATCTTCCACGGTGAAAGAAGGCAGCCAATCCTGTTGATAGTGCCATTTCATGCGCCTTTCAGGATTGTCCGGGCATCCCGGATTATCGGGTTTTGCCAGATCTAAAACCTGATCATCGATTTTAAGCAGTGGTTCTAGAAGCGGCTTATTTTTGCTTCCGCAAAATTCAAGTAAGCCCCGCTGATCAAGGCGGAGGATATTTAATGATTTTATTCCGCCTGATGGCTCAATATGGGGCATTGAAAGATATTCATTCCCGGTGAGATATAGGGTTTCGGTTGTGGTTATCTTCTCCGGAATGGTCATTAAATGTTTTCGATCCGGATTTTTTTTCATTCTATAACCTCCTGGCAGAAGCTGACCGGTAGCAGCTCCACCGGCAGCTAATAAGCTGTCGCATCCCCTTAGCCTGTTTAAGGTCGCCTCATATATTTCTATTTCGACATCTAAAACCCTTTAATTTTAAAGTTCTTTATATGCTTCTAGTCCTTGACGATATCGTCATAAAACCTTATAATCTTATAGGAACGGAAAAGTTTAATATGTCGGGGTGGCGGAATTGGCAGACGCGCACGGTTGAGGGCCGTGTGGTTTATACCATGGGGGTTCAAGTCCCCCTCCCGACACCACTTGAAGTGTAACGTGGAGCTAAATCTCCACGTTTTATTATTGTGCGCCCAGTCTGGGCGTTAACTTGAATTATTTCATTGGTTTGACCGCAAGTAGATTATTCATAACACTACAAAATCTTGATTAAAAAAAAGTATCTGCTTAGGCATCGCCTAAGCAGATACAAATATTATAAAAATGCTGTAATATTAAACAGTTAAAAGGGCTTTGCGATTAAAGAGCGAATAGAAATTGCAAAATATGAATAAACTATATATTCGAAAGAACAATACATCGCATAATAGGGGGTTTTGTTAATGAAATTTGATGATGCTGTAATGAATATAGGGACAGTTCCCGATCTGCGAAGAGTTGCTTCCGCACATGTTGTTTATCCGCCGTTCGACAGTGCGTAGTAATAAAAAAGGCTAAAAAGCCATAATACATGGGCCTTAGCAGCCGACCATAAAAAGTAGTCGTGTAACTATGCGGTTAAGTATCAGTACTAACCGGTATAAACCTCGAAAAAACGCGGTGGTTGCTTCAGTTTCAAGGCTTTTAAATAACTTATTTGCTTGTTTGTAAGCTCCGCTCTTTGAAAAACAAAACCCTTTTTTCCTTCAAACCGGCCCAAATGAATCTGCTGCAACTGCTGTTTGATCTTAGACCAAGTATCACCGGTTTCATGCTCGGTAATCCTGACCAGAAGCAAGGCCAGCCAGCACAACAATACATGAGCTCTGATCCGGTCTTCCAAACGGTGATATACAGGTCTCAGGTCAAGAGTGCTTTTTAAGGCTTTGAAGGCAGCCTCTACATCAATCAGCTGTTTGTAACCCAGGGCCACATCTTCAGCTCTAATCGTGTCATCAGAAATGCGAAGCAGATATTTGCCGTCGAGCTTTTTTTCTGCTTTCATCTTGACCGGGTCAATTTTTACCGCTCCACTTTTCAGAGTTTTTAAATAGCGCCCGTAAGTGGGATGAGATAGTAACCGGCATCCGGCTTTGTTGTGATTGCCAGTTTCTGAAGCTCTGCTTGCTTTCAATTCTTATTTCAAGTCATCAAGCACTTTTCCGCGGTGCTCTTTGTCCTTTGCGGCTTGCTTAGGATTGCGGACCATAACGTATCTTTTGCGTGCTTCACCGTCCAGAGCTTCTTCCGGCCCCAGGTAACGGTTGATGCTATTAACCAGCCTTTTTAAAGTATCTTTATCGACATATTCTTCACACCCACAAGTTGTAGAGGACTTTAGTTCGGGACTGGTCAGATTTTTTATCACGGTAATTGTGGGCGAGTTGGATATAACATGCTTGTGAACCATCTTTATTATTACGAGAAGTTGTTCTTATAAACATAACTACATTATAGAGTATAAACTAAAGTTTAGTGAATATTTTATACCATATTCGTGTAACCACAGGGTTTTGTATTTTCAAAGAACACAAGGGCTGAAAATGCCCGAAATATAAGAATTCTTCTTTTTCAAATAGCGCTTATTTGCCTATTTACTGTCGAAAGCCGGTTTTAACAGCAGGATCTATCTTAACATTATATTCCAGGAAAGGGCCGATCCGTCATTAACGAAAACCTCTATCTGTTTGGTAAATGTTATCTATTTAAGCTTTGGGGAGGTTTGCATTATTAAACATTTAACACAAGCAACACAGTCGGACTATCTAAGGATGCTTTTTATCTTTTCCCTACCATACATTGCAGCGTCGCTTAGCCACAACGGCTTTCTAGCTCTGCTCCCTTTTGTTCGTGAAGAGTTTGCCTTAACAAGAACTCAAGTTGGTTACTATTCTACCTTCTTTTTTCTTAGCTCCGCAGTACTTGCTGTTTTTACCGGCAACATTGTTGATAAGGTAGGACCCAAAATAGGAATTATGTTTGGGGTCATCTGCCTGGGCTCTATGAATCTGTTGTTTGGCTTATCTCCTTCGTACATAATTCTTCTTTTATTGGCACCTATTGCCGGAATGGGGCAAAGCATTATCAACCCTTCCATTAATAAAGGGATAATGATCAATACACCACCTAACAAACATGCTGTTTCTATTGGAATGACGCAGTCTGGTTTAGGTATCGGGGGACTTGCAGGGGCAAGTCTGCTGCCACTTCTGGGCGAGAGTTTTGGTTGGAGAACATCAGTTCAATTTGCCGGCATCTTTATTTTATTGATAGGGCTTTTAGTATACAAGCTTTACCGCGAAAGCTCTGAGAATAGCGAAATGGAAGTTAACAAAGGAAGCCAAAGGAAAGAGGCGTTTTCCATTAAAGAAAACTTGCAATTTTTTCTTGCAAATAAGCAGTTTCTTTTTACGTGTATCATAGGTGCAATATTAGCGGGTTCAAGCGTGGGGGCTGTTCTTTCTCATTTTGCGGTTTTTCTTTCGGAAGATTTGTATTTGAGTCGGGCAGCTGCAGGCTTAGGGCTTGGAATTTTTCAGATCGGAGGTATAATCGGTCGACCACTTTGGGGATGGTTTTCCGACCGATTTTTACAAGGTAACAGGGAAAAGGCTATTTCTCTGCTAGGGTTGATATCTGGGTTTATGTTTTTAATCCCCGGTCTATTTTTTAACAGCTTCCAATTAAGTCTCGTTGCAGTATATGTCTTTTCATTTTTCTTAGGGTTCTCCATTTTCGGTTGGGGTGGACTTTACTATGTAGCGATAGCTGAGTTTGCTGGATTGGAACGAGCCGGGGCAGCGCTCGGTTTTGG
>PWEB01000077.1 GCA_003553305.1 Syntrophomonadaceae bacterium | reverse complement strand
GCTCATAATATCTTCATTGATATTTGCATATTCTTTAGTAGCAATGGGCGCTCCGGGAATTACTTATGGTGATGTCAATGAAGATGATGAGATCGATGTCAGGGATGTTGTTTTGGTAATGCGTTATATTTTAGATTTAGAGACCTTGACAGAGGATCAACTCACTGCCGCTGATGTTACCGGAGACGGAGAAGTTGATGTAAGAGATGCAACCAAGATCATGCAGTACGCGCTTGGATTAATCGATGATTTTCCAATATACCTAAAAATTGAGAGTGTAGAAGAGATTGAGATAACGGTTAGTTCCGGAACTGCCTATGCGGATATCGATTTTCCCGATACTGTAAAGGCTACTTTGTATGATGAAAGTGAAGAAGATATAGAAGTTGAGTGGGATGAAGAGTCTGAACCCGCATACAACAGTACTTTACCGGGCACCTACGAGTTTGAAGGGGAATTGGTAGACCTGCCTATGGGTGTAAGCAACCCCGATGACATCAAAGCTTTAGCTAAGGTAAAAGTATCTTCAGTTCATATCCCGCCTCCAGCGCCGGATCCGGATGAGTATACTGTAACCTTTGTCGATCTGAGAGGCGTGGCTGCTTCGATTGCGGTATATTCAGATGAAGCTCGTGAAGAACAAGTAAGTTCCACTTTAGAGTTATCTAACGGCAAGGCAGAAAAAGATCTTGTAAATAACGAATATTGGTTTACAGCTTCAGCTGCGGATGCAGTTTATGATGACTATGAAGGTGATTTTATAGTAGATGGTGCCGATAAGACGGTAGAGTTTTTTATGGAAGGCGGACCAGCCTATTTCCTACCCAGTATAAGTATGAAAGTTGATGGGGATGCAATAGAAGATGGGGATACTGTAAATTATGGTGATATACTTGGTGTAACATGGGAAGTAGAAAATATTGGAGGAGAAACTGGTACTCAGACAATAACTAGAGGTCGTAACTTTGCTGGCGATGAGTCGTATAGTTACGATAGCGAAGAACTTGATTCTGGTGACACCTGGGATTTAGCATGGTCTTATGACACCGAAGATTTTGAACCAGGTGAATATATAGTCTCTCTCGTAACCGAGGATGACGAAGTCGAAAAAACTGTGGAAGTAATCGTAGAAAGCCCAGGTGAAGATGAGGTTGTTAACATGAATACAGGCTTTTCAGCAGATAACATACAAGAAGTAATTGATGAAGGCGATACTGAAGATGGACATACCATCGAAGTTGGAGCTGGGACGTATGATGAGTTCATGATAGACAAAGGTCTTACAGTACAAGCCAAGAATGGAGATAAAGTAACAGTTGAAGCTGGGAGTGAAAATATCCCCGGGACTAACGATAAAGGAATATATGTTGCAACAGATGAATCTGTCACCATAGAAGGAGTAAATATTGTTGGCACAAATAGCGCAGGTAGCAGAGGAATTGTTGTTGCAATAGGATCTAGCCCAGTGTTAACAGTAAATGACACTACTATATATGGTTTTATTACTGGCGTTTATTTAAATGGAGAAAATGGTGACCCAGAAGATACAGCTTCTGCTTCAGTTACATTTAATGCTGTTGGCAATGAAATATACGATGTAGATGTAGGATTTGGCACCGACTTTGCTGATTTAACTTCTGGAGTAACGGATAATGATATTGATTATTTTATAGAGGGCATAGGGTTGAATAAACCAGTTAAATCTGATGGCACAATAATGACAAATGATGAAGCTGATGATTTAGCAGATACTTTAAGTGAAGATAATTATGATATAACAGTAAATACCTATGGTTACTAAAATAAACCAAATGCCTGGGAGTTTGAAACTCCCTAAAGGGGTACGATTCCCCTTGGACAATTTACCAGTTCTAAAAAGCCCCGCAAGGTGGGCGGGGGGAACGGGACAGGTCTACGGGCCTTGCTATTTCCCCCAACAGGGGCTAGTTTCCGGAACTTTATTGCGGTGGTAGCTCCCCTGCTGCTGCATTAACCCTTAGCTGTATGAGTGACCTGCGGGTTAGCGTTGACCCAAAATGGATTTGAGCCTTGAGCATAATCAGCTTCAAATGTCTGCTACCAAGTTAGAACCGGGAAGGAAGCGAACAGGATGCCAATAAAGGCAAAACTGTGTGTCAAGTTATCAAGTTAATATCACACCGGGGTTGGATTTTTTAAGTAAAAAAAGTTACCTTTAAGTTTATTAACTAAAGCAAAAGAAAGGAAACGTAAACGATGAAAACTTGCAACGTTTCTGTTAGTAAGGGATACGGTCTGAAAGCAGGCATTGTTTTGCTTGTTATTTTTTTGTTTCTTTTTGTCCTGCCCTTAAACACAGTTAGTGCTTCAGAAAGAATGTTTGGAAATATTGATGGTGGGGAAGATATTAACGTTAACGATATAGTGCTGGTTATGCAGTATGTTTTAGAGCTGGAAACGTTGGAGGCTGATCAGCGTGAGGCAGCTGATGTCAACAATGACGGGAAAGTTAATGTCAGTGATGTGGCATTGATAATGCAGTATGTACTGGAGCTGATTGAAGAGTTTCCGGCAGAACTGGTTACTTCAGATACTTTTATTACTGTAAACCCCAACCATGACTCCATAGATGGCCATAACTGGCCTTCAAATGAAACGGTAACGGTTACCGTTAACGGCGATGAGTTTAGTGTTGATGCCGATGAAGACGGTAACTTTAACATGGATCGGCGGGATTACCCTGAGCTGGAAGTTAAAAGAGGACAAACTGTAATTGCTACCGATGGAGATATCAAGAAAGTTCATATTGTCAGGGATCTGAATGTGACAGTTATTGATTCAGAAGAAGACACGGTATCAGGAACAGCTCCTGCGGGCAACATTGTTGAAGTCCGTGTTTTTGATATGGAAGTTGACTACTTGGATATGCCTTCCCGGATGGTGGTTGCCGGCAGTGATGGAGAGTGGACTGCTGATTTTTCGGAAGCAGAAGGCACCGACCTTTCAGAAGATGCTTTTGATATTGCCGAAGGGGTTACCGGGGATGCTCGTATTATTGATCTTACCGGTGATAACACCATGCTCTACTGGCATTATCAAGAAACAAAATTTTCAGTTTATGTTGAAGAAAATATGGTGCGTGGTTTTGGGTGGGCTCCCGGTGCTGATATAAACATTACCGTCGGTGATGATGAATATGAAACGGTTGCAGATAATGACGGCTATTTCGATACTGATGTTGAAGTAAGCGCCGGGGACAGTGTCGAGGTTACAGACGGGATTACGGCAAAAGATCACCTGGTTACAGCGCTGCAGGTAATTGAAACAGACAGGGATACCGGGCTGATTTCCGGAACAGCAGATCCGGGAACCACGGTATTTATTGAGCTACTCGAACCTGCTGAAGCCTACGGTCCGCCTACTCTGGTTGGTGAAGCTGATGTTGAGGCCGACTCAGACGGTGACTGGTCTGTTGATTTTGACCAGGAGCTAGCTGGCAACATTGTTATCTATGCCTTCCAGGAAGATGATGAAGGAGACAGGACATCTGTCCAAGAATAGAGTTTTACCTGGTTAGGTTATAATATATCGCCCTGGGAAGCACGTGTGCAAATCACGTGCTTCCACATCTCCTAGAAGAGGTGAAAATGGTTTTAAAATATGAATATTGCTGTAAAACAAGGCAATTCAGCAAGTATATTCTGGATTGTAACGAAGATACTATTGATAATTATGTTTGACCGATAATTAAGTTAAACTTTCAAATCAGCTATTAGATTTTCCAGGAGAAGATTATGAAACCAATAAAATCTGGCAAGTTTATTCTATTTATTGTTATCTGCCTGTTTGTTTTGCTCTGCTTTACGGATCAGGTTCATGCGCTTATGTTTGAGATGACGGAAGAAGAATTAGAAGAAGGCGCAGATGATATCATCGTAGGCAATGTCCAAAGAACCAGCAGTTACTGGAATGCAGACCGCACCGGTATTTTCACTGAGGTTAGTATCGAGGTGAAAGAATATCTCAGTGACTCTGGCAGGGGTAATACAAAGACGGTTATCGTAGAAGGTGGAAAAGTAGGTGACCTGGAGCAATGGGTGTCGGACGAACCTATTTTCGAAGAAGGCGAGACAGCGAAACTATATTTAAAAGAAATGGAAGCTTCCGAGCTGTCGCAGAAAGGTTTGCATCATATCCCCCAAAGGATGGCAGCGGGAAATCCCTTCCGGGTATTTGGCAGTGCCCAGGGGAAAAAAGAGATTGACGATCTAGAAAAAGAATATGATCATTCAGGGGATGAATCCCTGATTGCTGATCAACAAGATATGAAAATTATAACTAAAGATAGTCTTAGTGTTGAACAGTATACTGAGCAGGAAACTACAAGTTATTCTTTTGATCTAAGTATAGATGGGATGAGCCCAAATATAGCTTCCGGTGGAACTGGTTCAGAGGTTGTTGTCAGCGGTTCTGGTTTTGGTGAGCGAGGGAGCAATGATCATCTTGCTTTCTATTATAGTACTTATGGCGGACAACACCGCTTTATGTCTTCTGATATAGTTTCCTGGACCAACAGCGAAATTGTTGCAGTGGCACCCATGAAAAGAATTGATAATTATTTATTTTCCGCTTCCAGTGGGCCGGTCCATGTTTACTTAGACGGCACCTGGTCTCCTCCAATTGCTTTTACAGCGAGTTTCGGCTACTTTCAGAGAAAATGGGGAGGCTCTGACCCCACGGTACCCTACAGGGTGAACTACAATAGTAACCCGGTTAAACTGTCAGCAGTAAAAGCTGCGGCAGATACCTGGAGTGAGGTCGGGGCGAATTTCACCTTTGATTATGATGGGCCCACTAATGCCACTTCAATAGGACATAATAATGTCAATGAAATCATCTGGGCTACCCTGCCTGAAGGGATCCTTGGCCGGGCTACTATTTACAGCCGCCTGGGTGAAATTATTGAGGCTGATATTGTTTTTAATTCGGATATTGATTGGAGTCCTGGAGAAGAATGGTGGTCATTTGCAGATTTTGACGTGGAAACTGTTGCCGTACACGAACTGGGACACTGGCTTGGTTTGACCGATCTATACGGGAGTTTTACTAATTTCCCCAATGACCTGGGGAAAGTTATGTATGGCAGGATTGCTTCCGGTGAGATAAGACGTAATCTCCATGAACATGATATTCTCGGGATCAAGTGGATTTACGGGACATCTTCTTCCAGTAGAGAAACATTTGAGATTGGAGTTTCAGCCAACCCTAATGAGGGTGGAAGTGTTAGCGGTGGTGGAAGCTACACTGCGGGCGAAAATGTGACTGTAAAAGCTGTAGCTTCGGAAGGCTACCGGTTTGTTAATTGGACTGATCAAGAAGACAGTGTGGTTTCTGATGAAGAAGAATATACCGTTAAGCTAGAAGATGATATTAATCTAACCGCCAACTTTGAGCTCAAAAAATATTCGATTGAAGTTTCTGTAACTCCAGAAGACGGCGGCGAGGTGAACGGCGGGGGCACTTACGAACACGGTGAAAAAGTTACCCTC
>PWEB01000033.1 GCA_003553305.1 Syntrophomonadaceae bacterium | reverse complement strand
TGCAGCACACCGATAGAAATGGAAACTTCTGATGGCAAATAACCCCGCCAGGTAGCCATACTCAAAACTAATACCGTATTAGTGGCTGAGCCAAAAGCTCCGCCCAGTATTAAAGGCAGATAATTGTTCAGTTTTTCTAAACTACCGGACAGCCCGGGCGACATGGAGGCCTTAATTTTTTGCAAAGGCCCTGTAAACAAATGACCCAGTACGTTATTAAGTTCTATCGTTAATATGTAAACAAGGTAGGAGATAACACCGATAAACAGGCGGGGCAAGATCGAAACCAGGGGGTCGGCGAAAAAAGGAGCGCCGGGCTGTAGAAAACTAAACAGGCCGAAGATAGCGCCGGTGATTATTCCAACCACCGGGCCTTCCAGAATACCACCCAGAATGACCGGGATATGCATAATTGTGGCATGCCCGGCCGGAGTGGGAACCGGAATAAAACCCAGCCTGGTCACTCCCAGTAAAATAGCGATAGCACCCAGGATTCCCGATATAACGATTTTACGAACAGATAAACTCATTTTGCTGCAGCGCCTCCTGTGGATAATGTAATTAACCAGGTTAAATTTCTACAAAGATCAATGTAATCCTTCACTAAGGCCGGCTTTATTTGTGATTATCACGAATTTATTACAACAACCAATAATATTATACTTTTTTTAGAAGGAATAGTTAAGGTTATGAAGAATAATCAAAAAGCATCTAGAGAGAGGACAGACGTTCAGAAGAAGGAGTGAAGCAAGTATTGAAAAAATACTGTATTTATTTATCAGTGCTGGTTTTAGTGGCTTTGTTTGGCGCAGCCTGCGAGGATGAAGAAGTAGTAGAAGCAGAACCGCTTGAAAGCAGTTCAGTTGGGGGAGCAGAGTTGGAAACGGGATATGATTTTGATGAAGATGAACTGGAAATAATTGATGTCCAGACAACCTTCGAGCCTAACAGGGACTTTTATTTTATGTTTTCTAATAATCAGCCCATTGGAGAGGATTCTGTTGTTGTGGAGTTAATAGATGCCGCAGATGATCAGGTTCTGGCAGAGGAGAACTATGATACGGAAGAGGAAACAGAAAAAGTTTATGATAAGATTTGGTTCAGCAGGCCGGGCAGGTATAAGATAGTGGTCCATGTTGGGGACGAAGAACGTGCTATGCAGGAGCTGATTATAAAGGAGAAAGAGCAGAATTAACTAGAAAGTCGTTGAAGGCGCAATAGATGACCTGCAGGTGCGTAACCGGTAAGTAATTTGGAGGCAAGCCGTATCATGACATTTAAGACTCGCTTTATCGTGGTAATACTTATAGTTGCAGTCATGTTTATTTTACACAACAGCTTTTGGCTCTGGGATCTTGACAGCCAGGTTCCTTTGCTTTTTGGTTTTATGCCTTTTGCTTACTCTTATTATGTAGGCTATGCTTTGCTTTCTCTCCTGGCTATGAAAGTAATTATTGATTTAGCTTGGCCCGATCCGCCTGAAGATGTAACTGAACAGTTTACAGATAAGGAGCATTCAAAGCAGTGATTAATGCTATCGGAATAAGTATTTTGCTAGTATACATGATAATTTTAATTGCTATCGGGGTTTACGGAGCTAAAGTTTCCCTGAAGACAAGTGAAGATTATTTTCTGGCCAGCCGCAATCTGGGCAGTATTGCTGTTTTTATGGCCCTCTTTGCCAGTAATATTACTGCATTTACGATTATCGGTCATGCCGGTTTTTCTTATGAAATAGGTTACGGCGCTTACGGTTATGTGATTGGATGGAGTATATTTATTACCCCGTTTACATATTACCTGGTTGGTTATCGTTCCTGGTTGCTTGGCAAGCGTTACGGTTATGCTACTCAGCCCCAGGTTTTCGGTGGGATTTTTAACAGTAAACTGATCTCCCTTTTGTTCCTGATCCTACTCCTTTATTATACCCTGCCGTACCTTGTAGTTAGTATTATAGGTGGCAGCCTGGCTCTCTCAACGGTTACAGAAGGCCTGGTTCCTTATTGGTTATCTGCCCTGATTATTATCGGAGTTTCACTGATTTATACTCTACCGGCCGGGATGCGGGGGACGGTCTGGACCGATATTTTCCAGGGAACCTTATTCCTGGTGGTGGCAATCTTTTTACTCTCTGCTGTGGCCCGGGCTCTGGGCGGTTTTTCGGAGATTACCCATCAAATCGTGCTCGATAATCCGGCTATGCTGGAAAGGGGCGTTTCACCGGAGCTTGCTCCTATTAACTGGTTCAGCTATGCATTCATCAATTCCATTGCAGTTATTGTGTTTCCCCAGATTTATACCCGTATTCTTGCTGCCCGCAGCAGCATTAACTTGAAACGGGTCAGTCTCTATTATCCCCTGGCTCTGGCAGTAATATTCGGGGTGTCTACTTTGATGGGGGTCTGGGGTTCTGTGGCGATACCGGGCTTGGTCGGAAAAGAGGCTGATAATATAGTTCCTCTTTTGATTCACCAGTTTTTATCTCCCTTCTGGATGGTGGTAGGCCTGGTTATAGTCCTGGCTATAGTTAAGTCATCAATTGATTCACAACTTTTGGCGGTAGCCCATCTTTTAACCGATGATCTTTTCCCCCGGCTCAAAAAAATTACCTCACAGCAGGCAGTTTTCTGGGGTCGGATTATGTTACTGGTTTTTGCTGCAATTGCTTACTATGTTGCTCTTATTCAACCGGCAGCCATTTTAAGCATTGCTGGTTTTGCTTTTTCTGGCTTTTCAGTCATGCTGCCGGTTATGATCGGTTCCCTTTATTGGTCGCGGGCCAACAAGTACGGTGCTACTGCTGCTCTTGTTTTTCCGGCTATTATGCTCCATCTTTGGTACCTTCGTATTCTGCCGCAGTGGACAACCTTTGGATTTATGCCTGTTTTCCCCTCTTTTGTTTTAGCTATTATAACTTTTGTTGTTGTTTCGTTTCTGACTCCTGCTCCACCACCCGATCAAAGTAAAAAAACTTTCGGGCTTTTTGACCGTGTTTTTAAATAATGAGCAGGCTAAGCTTTATAAGCCATGAATTATCAAACCGCTATGTGGTTTTAATAGCTATTACCTATATTCTCGGAATTGCGGCCGGCCGTTTTTGGGCTGGAGAACAGGCCGGGTTTTATTGGTCGGCTGCTCTTATATTTTTTACACTGGCAGCGGCTTTTTACTTTAAAATACTCGGTGCTTACAAAATTGTTCTGCTTATGATTGTTGCAGCCTGTGGAGGGGTTGCATTTTTTTATGCGATTCAGCACCCTGCCGGGAGCATCATTAATTATAGTGGTCAACCTCTATACGTGGAGGGAACCGTGATTGATGAACCTCTTTTCTATGATGATCGCGCGGTTTATCATTTAAAAGTGGAAACAGTTGAAATAAAGGAGGACCGATTTGCTGTTCCGGGTACTTTGCTGGTCAATATTTACGGGACAGAAGATGAGCATTTCCGTTTCGGAGAACGTTTGCGGATGCGGGGTACCATTGTTGAACCCCGGGGGCAGCGTAATCCGGGTGGTTTTGATTACCGTTTTTATTTGTTCAGCCAGGGGATCGATGCAACAATAAGTCCTCACCCTGCGCAGGTTAGTTCTCTCGGTCAGGGAGAAGTAGGCTGGTTGTCAGGGTCTGCGATTGAACTGCGCAGTGCAATGGTTGGATCAGTCAACAAGGTTTTGCCTTCTCCTTCAGCTGAATTGCTGAGCGCTGTTCTTTTTGGCCAGCGTGAACACTTGCCCGAAGAAATAGAGCACAATTTTCAGAGGGCCGGGGCCGGTCATCTGATGGCTGTTTCAGGCTTGCACGTCGGTTTGGTAGCTGCCCTGATTCTGGGTTTTTGGAGACGACTGGGGTTGCGAGGCCGATTACCCCTGATTTTGGCAATCATGATGGTTTTTGGATACGCTTACCTGACCGGGATGCGTCCGTCCTCCTTGAGGGCAGCAATTATGGTCTCAATAACTTTGGGAGCCCTTTTACTGGAACGGGAACGTGATTTACCGACTGTGCTTGCTATTGCCGCTTTGATTACTCTTTTTATAAATCCACTGCTGCTATTTACAATTGGCTTTCAACTTTCTTATGCTGCTACCCTGGTTTTAATCTATGCTTATCGTCCGCTGGAAAATTTGCTTAAACAGATCAACTGTCCCTGCATTCTTATATCCCCCCTGGCCTTAACCATGGCGGCTCAGTTGGGTGTGCTGCCCCTTTGTGTTTATTATTTTCAGCATTTGCCGACCGGTGCAATTATATTTAATCTACTGCTTCTGCCTCTAATAGCTTTTGTAGTTGGCCTGGGTTTATGCGGAGCGCTACTGAGCCTTATAATCCCTGCTCTGGGAGCTTATGTCTTGTGGGCTTCCCGTCCTTTGCTTGAACTGATGCTGCTGATAACCGGTTGGAGTAGCCTGCCTGGTTTTTATATAGCTCTTTATCCTCCCGGGTTAACTTTTCTTTTTATATTCTACGTTCTTATATTTGTGCTGCTTGTCCTGTATTACCGCTGGGAGAGCGAGCACTGTATTGATCAAAAACTAAGTTTTCCGGAATATCTAAAAGAAGTTTTCGGGAGATTGCTGAAGGTCAGAAGCTCCCGGGTTACTGCTGCTGCTTTTACTGTTCTTATCCTGTTGACTATATTTATCTGGTCCGGAATTCTTTTTCCGGTCAGGGAAAACCTTAAAATAACTTTTATTGATGTTGGGCAGGGCGCCTCGGCATTGTTGGAGACCTCCTGCGGAGCAGTTATAATGGTTGATGCAGGTGGAGAATTGCCTTTCAGAGGGGAGCCGGGTGACATCGGAGAAAAAGTGGTCCTGCCTTTTTTAAGATACCAGGGGATTAGGAAAATCGATATGGCAGTGGTCACCCATCCGCACGAGGATCATTACGGCGGATTTATACCCCTAATTGATGAAATCCCTGTTGATCGGATGCTGGTTTCACCGATTCCTGGAGGATCTGGCTACTATGAGCAGCTTCTTGAGAAGACTGCCTCAGCTGGAACGACGATCAAAGAAGCCTGGACCGGGCAGGTCTGGCATTTTGGACCAGATTTGAAGTTAAAGATGCTTGGTCCTCCCGAAGAGTTGCTTACAGGGACGAATTGCGACCTGAATAATAATTCAACCGTGTTTATTCTTAATTACTATCAGGTCAGGATGCTTTTTACCGGAGATATAGCAGATGCAGCGGTTAATGACCTCTTCAGTCGTAAAGTCGATCTCCGGGCAGATTTGCTCCAGGTTCCACATCACGGAGGATATATGGAAGCAATGCCCGAATTTTTAGAAGCAGTACAGCCCGATCTGGCTATTATCCAAACCGGCCCGAATCCATTTGGTCATCCCAATTCTTTTATCATTGATTCTTTGAATGAAGTCGGTATCACTACCTACCGGACCGACTGGCACGGAGCTGTGATTGTCGAGACCGATGGAGTAGAAATAGAGGTTTTGACCAATGAACAGCCTGTCCTGATCCACCAATAGTTTTGATGGCATAAAAGGAAAAATATATTTGCTGGCGAAATAACTATTATAGAAAAACTTAAAAGCGCTACCAGGAGTTTGTGAGGAGGAGAAACTTGGAGCCCGAAAAGCTAAAAAAACTGGTCAGGCAAAATGATAACGAGGCTCGTCGTC
>PWEB01000254.1 GCA_003553305.1 Syntrophomonadaceae bacterium | reverse complement strand
CAATCCAGGGTGAGGGTGGGATCGTTGAACCGCCGGCCGGGTATTTAGCTGAAGTTAAAGAAATCTGCAGCCGCTACGGAGTTCTGCTTGTCTTAGATGAAATTCAGACCGGCCTGGGACGAACCGGGGATCTTTTTGCCTGTGAACATGAAGAGGTTGCTCCTGATATTCTTATCCTGGCCAAGGCCCTGGGCGGTGGTCTCATGCCTGTCGGGGCTTGCCTGAGCACAAAAAAAGTATACACCGAGGATTTTGGGAACAAGCATTCTTCAACATTTGCCGGTAATGCACTGGCCTGCCGGGTTGGTCTGCAGGTCATGGAAGTGCTGACTGCAAACAATAAAGCGATGCTTACCGAAGTGCAAAGCAGGAGTAAAATGCTTAAGGAAGGTCTTTTCAGATTGCAGGAAAAATATCCTCATTTGATTAAGACGGTGCGAGGGCGGGGCCTGATGCTGGGTCTGGAATTTAACATGGACCGCGGACAATTTCCCGGAAGCCTGCTCGGGGTTATGGCTGAACAGGAACTGCTTACCCCGGCTATTTCTTCATATCTCTTAAATGTGGAAAATGTCCGGGTTGCGCCCACTCTTAACGGCAATGAAGTGATCCGGATTGAACCACCTTTAAATATAAGTGAAGCTCAGTGCCGGGAGGCACTGGAAGGATTAGATTCAATGTTGGAGGTTCTGAGTGAAAGCAATACAGCACGGTTTTTGTCTTACCTGATCAGGCCTGATAGTGAAGGTGAATTTACGGAGTTTTCTCCTTACCCGGTAGAAACGGTTGAACCGAGCGGTCACCCCGATGAAGGTCGTTTTGCCTTCCTCATCCATGCCCTTGATCTGGAAAGTTACCACCAATTTGACAAAAGCCTGCTTGCTTTCAGTGAAGAGGAGCTGGCTGAGCTGACCGGACGGTTTGGTGATATGATTGGACCCTTTGTGGCCGGAAAGACAAAAATACATTCTGAAACCGGGCGAACCGCATACGGTGAATTTATTGGTTTACCCAGAACTACTGATGAGTTCGTGCAAATGCCCCGCGAACAGGCTATGGCTGAACTAAAAGCAGCTGTGCAAATGGCCCGTGAACGGGGTGCGCGCATCGTTGGTCTCGGCGCTTTTACCGCAGTAGCATCCATGGGAGGACTTTACCTCAAAAATGAAGGGGTGCCTATTACCACCGGCAACAGTTACACCGTGGTTTCTGCAGTTGATGCAGTCAATACTGCCACGGATAAACTGGAAATGGATCGTTCACAAATTACTGCCGGAATTGTCGGGGCAGCAGGCTCCATTGGGAAGGGTATTTCGCTTTTGCTTTCTGAAACCGTGCCCCGCCTGATCCTGATTGGCAACCCGAACAATAAAACTGCCAGTGAGAAATTACACCTGGTCGCTGCTGAAATATACCGTTATCAGTCAGCGCTTCTGCAGCAGGGCAGACCTTTGAAACCGGGCAGCATGGGACATCTGCTTGTCGGTTGTTCTGACTTGCCCTTACCGGACGCTCCAATGGAGGAATTTGAAACTTTTGCTGATGGTGAAGGTCAAAGGAGGGGGTTGATCGAATTTTCCACAGACATAGATGCTGTTCTGGCCCGGGCTGATGTGGTTATTAGCGCTACCAGCGCTACGGGCAGAGTGATTCATGCTGGAAATCTTAAGCAGGGTGCTGTGGTTTGTGATATTTCTCGCCCGGCCAATGTCAGCGAGGAAGTTGATCATGCCCGACCCGATGTTCTGGTGATTGACGGCGGAGTGGTCGAAGTGCCCGGGCTACCTTCTTTCGGCTGGGATTTCGGCTTTGAAAAAGGCTTATCTTATGCCTGTATGGCTGAAACTATGATGCTTGCCTTGGAACAGGAATACAAACATTACAGCATTGGATCCTCCGGAGTTAACCTCGAAACTATTTTGCAGACCAGGTACTGGGCTAATGAGCACGGCTTTAAATTAGCTAATTTCCGCAGCTTTAACCGACCTCTAAGCGAAGAATCCTGGCAGAGATTACTCCAGAGCCGCCGGGCGTTGGCTGCTCGCTAAAAACTGTGATAGAATAAAGCAGTATTTATATTATGATCTAGATTTGGAGAGGTGACGGTATTGGAACAAAAGGCTGAAAATCAGAAATCAGATCAGGATAAGGAATTTGTTAAAGCTATAACCCCTAAAGCTGTCGACTATTCACAGTGGTATATTGATGTTATCTTGAAGACGAAAATGATGGACTATGCCCCAATCAAGGGTTTTATGGCAATCCGTCCCGAAGGATATGCAATCTGGGAAAAAATCCAGGAATTAATGGACCGGCGTTTTAAAGAAACCGGCCATCAAAACGCCTATTTTCCGCTGCTTATTCCCCAGGAACTGCTGCAAAAAGAAGCTGAACACGTCGAAGGTTTTGCTCCTGAAGTAGCCTGGGTGACTAAAGGCGGCGACGAAATATTAAACGAACCGCTGGCTATACGGCCTACTTCCGAAGCGATTATTTGTGATTTCTACTCCCGCTGGATCCAGTCATGGCGGGATCTGCCCGTTTTAATTAACCAATGGTGTAACGTCTTGCGCTGGGAAAAAGCAACCCGTCCTTTCCTGCGGACTTCCGAATTTTTGTGGCAGGAAGGTCATACCTGCCACCGCACTGAAGAGGAAGCAGAAGAAGAAACATTAAAGATGCTTGAAGTTTACCGGGAATGTCTTGAAACTGAGATGGCCATACCAGCAGTTGTCGGGCGCAAGTCCCAGCGGGAAAAGTTTGCCGGTGCCCTGCGCACCTATACTGTTGAAGCCTTGATGAGTGATGGCAGAGCTTTGCAGGCCGGTACTTCTCATAACCTTGGTCAGCATTTTGCTAAAGGGTTTAATATTACTTATCTTGATCAGGACGATCAGTTAAAATACGTCTGGCAAACTTCCTGGGGGGTTTCAACCAGGTTAATCGGAGCTTTGATTATGGTTCACGGTGACGATCGAGGCTTGGTCCTGCCACCCAGAATAGCTACAATTCAAACCGTAATTGTGCCTATTCTCACTAAAAAAGATCGGGAGAGGGTTTTGGAATCCGTCCGGGATCTGGCTGATCAGTTAAAAGATAAAGCCCGGGTTAAACTTGATGACCGCGAAGAGTATTCACCCGGTTGGAAATATAATGAATGGGAAATGCGAGGAGTACCGGTGCGTATTGAAGTCGGTCCCAGGGATATTGACAAAGGCCATGTTGTAGTTGTTCGCAGGGATAATGGAGAAAAGACCTTCATCTCCCGTGATGATTTGTTTGAAGAGTTGCCCCGGCTGCTCCTTCAGATTCAGGATGACATGCTTCAAAGAGCCCTTGAATTGCGAGAATCGAATACACGCAGTGGTTCGGATTATGAAGAATTTAAAAGGATTATGGCAGAAGAACGAGGTTTTTTCCTGGCTTCCTGGTGTGGCGAAGATGGTTGTGAAGAAAAAGTTAAAGATGATACGAAGGCGACAATTCGCTGCATACCCTTTGATAAAAAACTTGAAGATGAAACTTGCATGGCCTGCGGAAAAAAAGCCACAGAAGTCGTTTACTATGCCCGGGCTTACTAACAGATGAACGAAAAAAAAAGGCTGCGCAAAAGAATAATTAAACTGCGCGATCAGCTAACTCCTCAAGAAATTAAGGAAAAAAGCAGTCTGATTGCAGAAAATCTTTACAGGCTTCCTGCTTACCAGAAAGCGAAGGCAGTCATGTTTTTTATTTCTTTTGGCAGTGAAGTTGACACCATACCAATGTTAGAGGAAACAATCAAACGGGGCAAGCTGGCGCTTGCCCCAATAACATTACCGGAAAACCGTGAACTTATTCCCTCGCAAATTTTAGATTGCAAAAATGACCTGGCTCCAGGAGCTTACGATATTCCCGAACCGAGGCAGGAAACCTGTTCTCGTTACCAGCCCGAAGTAATCGATTTGCTAATGGTCCCGGGTGTGGCTTTTGATAATCAAAAAATGCGAATTGGTTATGGTGGCGGATATTATGATCGCTTTATATCATCTCTGAAACCGCAAACCTCCCTGGTTGCTCTCGCATTTGAACTACAGATTTTGCCCGAAATACCAGCTGATAGCTGGGATCGCCGGGTTGATATGATTGTTACCGAAAAACGAATTATTAATTCTTAACAGTCCCGTTTGGATCAAAAAAGCCGTGGAATAGCATGTTGATGATAATTTTAGTGATATATTTCAGATCATTTTCCCTTTCATTAACAACTTCCCAGATAAAACGATCGACCAGTAAAATATAGGCTTTAGCCACAACTTCAATGTCAAACTCCTTAGCCAGCCCTTTTCCCTGGGCATAGGCAAATGAACGAGCCGAACTTGAGATAAATTGATTGGTTACCCCGTGCCAGTGCTCAGCAATCGATTCTGACTGTCCGAGTGCTTCCTGGTAAACTCTCATAATCGGGCGATGCTGCTCTGAAAGTCGGAAAGAGGTTAAAACTAATTCGTAATAAGCATTACGAGCTTCTTCAAGTGTTGTAGGGGCGAAGGGAACTTCCAACAATTCATAAAATTCATCTAACACATTATCGACTACTTTGTTTAAAATATCATCTTTACCTTTAAAATGACTGTAAACTGTGCCATAACCTACTTTTGCCTGTTGGCTGATCTTGGCAATAGTAGTTTTGCTATATCCCTCAGCGAGGAAAACATCCAATGCAGTATCCAGAATTAGTTTACGGGTAATGCGGCTGCGCAGGTAACGGCGCGGTCTTTTAGCAGTATTATTTTCCACAGCCTGACAACCTCCTTCATCTTGTTTGAATAGACTTACTAGTCATAACAATAGTATATCATTTTATAAAAATATTTGCAAAGCTAAATTTTGAATACAGGATGTTTCAATAAGCAGAAAAAAATTACTTTTGCATTTGAGTTTGTGATTTAGTAATATATAGAGAGGTTGTTACTTGTCCTGATTTGAGAATTTATTTGTAAAGAGGTGCTTGCTGTGACAATATTTGCAATTGGCGATTTGCACCTCTCTTTTAGTCAGGATAAGCCGATGGACATTTTTGGGCCGACCTGGGAAAAACACACTGATAAGATCAGAAAAAACTGGAATAGGATTGTAACCTCTGATGATCTTGTTATTGTTCCGGGAGATATTTCATGGGCTATGCGCTTATCGGAAGCGGTTGTTGATTTGGAATGGCTGGACGCCCTTAACGGAACCAAGCTTATAATCAAAGGGAACCATGACTACTGGTGGTCGTCAATCGGTAAGGTCCGTGATCGACTCCCGCCTTCAATTTATGCTTTGCAAAATGATCATTTTACCTGGCATGGTTGGAGCGTCTGCGGTAGCAGGGGTTGGTTATGTCCCGGTGAAGAGGGTTTTGATAATCTTGAAGATCAGAAAATATATTTAAGAGAAGTCCAGCGCCTGCAGCTTTCTCTGGATAGTGCGCGTCAAAAAACTTCGGCACCCATTATTGCTGCTCTTCATTTTCCGCCTTTTCCACGTAACGGGCAGTCGAGTGATTTTACTGATATTTTGGAACAATACAATGCTAAAATATGTGTATTTGGCCATATTCATGACAGCAGCAGGGATATGATCTACCAGGGTGAAAGAAATGGAGTGAAATACAGATTTGTTGCCGCCGATGGT
>PWEB01000074.1 GCA_003553305.1 Syntrophomonadaceae bacterium | reverse complement strand
GCTCCATGGCTTTACTATATTAAAGAGGTTATCCATCCAGAAGCCAACCCAGGGACAACTTTTCCAAAGTACTGTCGGTCGGATTTCCCGTCTCAGGATCCCAACCGGCATAATTGTAATATATTTCCCGGGCTGCATTAAACTCCTCTTTATCCAAAGACACTCCTTCTGAAGGTCCGTCAGGTAGAGGAGTGAACAAACGCTCCGGCAGGATATCATCTTCCCTGGTAAAACCTTCCCGGGCATTGAAAAAGCGCATCATGTTGACTCGCCTTTCTCCGGCAAGCATCAATTCGTAGAGCGATGCCTCCCAGCCCAGGCCGTAACGGCACATATCAACTAAGTCTGACGGTCCATAGAGTTGCCAGCAAGGCCCCCAGACAAACTGACACAAGCAAAGTGTATCAGCAAGCGAATAGAAACACTGACTGTTAAAAGCGAAACGAACTTTTTCCGAATCCATAGATTGTAGCTGATCGGAACTATATTGTTTCCAAACCCCTACCTGTTGAAGGTGCTTCCTGATCCGGCTTTTCGGTGTTGTCATTAAAACAGGGTCATGAGCACTTGACTGATGATCAGCACCAAAAGGATTAACTGCATATATTAAACCAAGGGTTGGTTTTTGCTGCGGCATGTGGGCCGGCAGTTCCTGACCTTTTGCGGTAATGCTCAGTTCCAAAGCATCTGCTCCGATCTGCCGGGCAGCCTCATAACTTCCTTCTGCCAATAAATCACCAAAACCCTGCCGAAAGGCAATTTTTTCAATTAGTTCAGGCATGACCTGCTCATTTCCGAAAGTCAGTTCCAGGCCATCGGTTTCATCTTTAGTAATCAATCCTTTTTCAAAACACTCCATAGCAAAAGATATGGTTGCACCACAAGAAATTGTATCGAGCCCGTACATGTTACAAAGTTGATTGACATGGGCTATAGTTTCAAGATTTTTAATGCCGCAGTAAGAACCAAGCGCGGCGCAGGTTTCATATTCCGGCCCTCCGTAGAGGGGGTCAACTACTCCGGCCACTTCTACCACTCGTTTACACCTGACTGCACAGGCGTAACAGGTATCCCTCTTTTTAAGTATAGTTTCTGTCATAGTAGTGCCGGTAATCTGTTCCGCTCCTTCGGGGAACCAGCCTTTCTGCCAGTTCCTGGTAATCAAAAATCCCTGGAGATGCATACCGATCAGACCGCAGTCTGTACCGTGTTCAGCCAAACCTTTTACTATATTGTTTTCCTCTATTCTACTTTTAGCTGCTGCAGCCAGCTCTTTAAACCTTTCCTGATCTGCCGGTTTGCCCTTTTCTCCTTTGCCAACCACTACAGCTTTTAAATTTTTTGAACCCATTACCGCCCCAGTACCGTTCCGCCCATTAGCCCGATTGCACATATTGATCACCGAAGCATAATTAACCATGTTTTCACCTGCCGGGCCAATCTGGGCTATATGGAGATTGTCCTCTCCACGGTCATCCCGAATCGCATTTTCAGCCTCCCCGGTCACTTTGCCCCACATCAAGGAGGCGTCACGAAGCTCAACCTCCTCTCCTTTAATGGAGAGATAAACGGGCTTTTGGGCTCTACCCCGAAACAGGACAGCATCCCAACCGTTGGCTTTCAATTCTGCAGGGAAGAAGCCCCCGGCCTGGCTGTCTCCAATAGCGCCCGTAAGCGGGCTTTTTGTAGTTATGGTCATCCTACTTTGGCCGCTGATCGGCAGCCCGGTTAACGGGGAAACAGCCATAACCAGCATATTTTCAGGGGACAGAGGGTTAACACCAGGCCCCATCTCCTGTAAAATAAGATAAAGTCCCAGGGCAGAACCACCAGGATAAAGGCGATAAATCTCTCCGGGGATATCCCGCTTTGTAACCGTGCCTTTGCTTAAATCGGCATCGATAATCCTGGCTTTCGGAAATTTATCCAAATTAATTTAACCTCCTGTCAAGATAGTCTTCTACTTCCAGCCGGGAGCGGGTATTGAAAACATCATTTTTTTCAAGCCAGCCCTTACGGGCAGTAGCTACCCCAAGACCGGTATCTTCAAAACTAGCTAAGTGGTGGGCATCCGGATTGATCGAAACCGTCAAACCCATGGCTTTAATCTTTTTCAAATGCCGCCAATCAAGATCAAGACGAGCCGGGCTGGCATTCAATTCAAGGATCACATTATTCTCTAAAGCCGCCCGGAATACCACCTCCAGATCAAGGGCAGAACTATCCCGGCCCAGGAGAAGACGATTAGTCGGATGGCCAAACATGGTGATCAGGGGATGGGAAAGGGCCTGCTGCAAACGCTCGGTCATTTTCCCTCGTTCCATATTCAGCCCGGAATGAACAGAAGCAATTACAAAATCAAGCTGCTTCAGGACAGTATCATCATAATCCAGGCTGCCGTCAGAACGGATATCTGATTCCACCCCGTGAAATATCCCCAGTTGAGGATATTTTTTGCGCAAGCCTTCGATCTCTTCTTTTTGCCTGACCAGATCTTCTGCTTTCAGGCCACGGGCATAAAATGCAGACTGACTGTGATCGGTAATGCCAACATATTCATAACCGGCTTCCAAGCAGTAAAGGACAATCTCCTCTAACGTATTGATGCCATCACTGTAGTTGGTGTGAACATGAAAGATCCCCTTTATGTCCTGATCTTCTATAAGTGTGGGCAGGGAACCTTCTTGAGCTGCTTCAATCTCTCCATAATTTTCGCGTAGTTCAGGTTGAATATAACTAAGATTGAGGGTTCTGAACAATTCTGTTTCATCCCGACAGGACAGTAAATCTTCACCCTGGAAAATGCCGTATTCGTTAATTTTAAGCCCCATGCTTTTAGCGCGATGACGCAGGGCAGTGTTATGCTCTTTACTGCCAGTAAAGTGATGGAGGGCAAATGGGAACTCTTCCCTTTTGACCACTCGCAAATCCGCGTTAATGCCTTCCTCTAAGCAAACAGAAACTTTGGTTTCGCCAAGCACAATCACTTCTTCAATTACGGGAAGTTCAGCGAAAAAGCCCTTCAGGCGACCCGGCTGCTTCGTGGAAGCGACCAGGTCAATATTTTTCACTATCTCCCGGCAGCGCCTGATACTGCCGGCCAGGCTGACCTCTTCTATGCCTGGAAATTCTTTGATTTTTTCAAGAAGTTTTTCAGCAATATTTCGGGCCTCATTGTAGAAAAACTGTCCTTCGCTGCGCCTTATAAAGTCGATACCAGCAAGGATTTTTCCCTGGGTTTTAGCACCAAAACCTTTTAGGTTGGCCAAGCGGTTTTCCCGGCAGGCATATTCAAGCTCGGCCAGGGTAGTAATCTCTAACATATCACAAAGCGCTCTTACTTTGCGAGGTCCCAAACCAGGCAACCTGAGCATTTCCAGGAGTCCCCCGGGAACACTTGATTTCAGATCCTCATAGTACGGTAAACTCCCGATCAGAACGAATTCTTTTAGCTTCTCATTAAGAGCGGAGCCAATACCTTTAACATCTTTTAGTTTATCTTCATGAACAAGTTTGTACAGTGCATCTTCGCCCATCATCTCCACAGTACGTGCAGCACTGTAATAGGCCCTGCTCTTAAATGGGTTTTCCCCTTTAAGCTCAAGCAAGACCCCAATTTCTTCTAACATTTTTGCCGCGCCCTTTTTTTCCATTACTGATCATCCCTCAAAGTCAAGCTTTTCTTTTTATCGATAAAACTTATTGTTTATTAGTTTGATTAGCTAATCTTTAAAGATCTCCAGGTAAGGGTTGAGACTGATCCGCTGATTGAAACCCTCAACATTTTACTTTTAAGATGGTAAGGCAAATATAAAAATGCATAAGCTTAATAAACCTATTCCGAAAACAAAATCACAGCGGGCCCGGTTATTATCCAATTTCATCTCTCCCTGAAACAATCTAGCTTGCTATACCTGGTCATTTATAATAAGTATTCTCCATATTTTGCAATAATCTTTTTATTTTACAAAAAAAACGTGACCTGGCAGGGCTTCAGCAAATAAAAATAGAAAATAATCTTTAGAGATATAGTATGCTGTCAATTTATATAAGGAGTGATTAAATGAAGTCGCACACCACTTACCTTACCTTTAATACCCCGAAGAGGCGCGAGTATATCAATATAACCAAGGATCTTAAAAAAGCCCTTGCCGAAAGCGGAATTAATGAAGGTTTTGCCATGGTATCAGCTATGCATCTTACCGCCGGAGTTTACATCAACGACAATGAAGCGGGGTTGATCCGTGATATCGATGAAATGCTCGAAACGCTGGCCCCTTTTCGCAGTGACTACAACCACCACCGCACCGGGGAAGATAACGGTGACGCCCACCTGAAAAATATGCTTGTCGGCCACCAGGTTTTAGTCCCTGTTACCGAAGGCAAGCTCGATTTCGGACCCTGGCAACAAGTTTTCTACGCCGAGTTTGACGGTAAACGCAGGAAAAGGGTAATTATAAAATTGATCGGGGAGTAAAAGTTAATTTGCTTCACCCAAAGTTATAAACAAGGTCTTCTAACAAACCAGTCTAGTTAGGTGCTTTTTTAGACCATGGTGTTTCGTTTAAAGGTATCGTCGGCCTGGACCCATCCAGGCCGCCCAGGTGCAACCTTTGCTTCGTCGACCATTGCGACCGTTCAATCGCAATATCATCAGCCCAAAATGCATCAGGCCTATAGCTGATCAGTAACACTTTTCCAATAATATAACCCCGGCTATTATTATAAGGCAGCTCAATGCTGTCCTATAAATTTATCCCTTAGACGTAATAGTCCTGCAAGCTACGCACTCCCATGTCATCCTTCTGAAGAGCTTTAATGCCTTCCAGGGCAGCAAGAGCCCCCTGCATGGTTGTAATGATCGAGACTCCCCTCTGCGCAGCCTGGCGGCGTATGCGCGCTCCATCGGAATTAGCGCCCGAGCCTGCAGGGGTATTAATGATTAAACCGACCTGGCTTTCATTTATATAGTCAAGCATATTAGGTGAACCTTCACTAATTCTTTTTACTTCTTCTACCTTGATACCAACGTCCTGCAGAGCAGCTGCAGTTCCTGCTGTTGCCAGCAAATGGAATCCCATCCGGGATAGTCCCCGGGCCAGTTCAACTGCCTGCGGTTTGTCCTGATCGGCTACTGTGATAAAAATTTTACCCTCTACCGGCAGCGGTGTTCCTGCCGCACGTTGAGCTTTCGCCATAGCCATGCCCAGATCAAAATCAATGCCCATCACCTCACCGGTGGAACGCATTTCAGGCCCCAGCACAATATCCATCTGATCAAACCGGATAAACGAGAAAACTGCTTCCTTTACTGAATAATAAGCAGGGACTCTCTCAGCTGTAAATCCAAGTTCCGGCAAAGTTGCCCCGGCAATAACCCGGGCAGCTAAGCCTGCCAACGGAACCCCAACCGATTTGCCCACAAAGGGGACCGTCCTGGAAGCCCGCGGGTTAGCCTCTAAAATAAAAACTTCACGACCCCTCACCGCAAACTGGATATTCAAAAGACCTCTAACATTGAGTTCAAGGGCAAGCATCTCCGTTTGGCGCCTGATCTCTTTCAACGGCTGCGTTCCCACGCTATAGGGGGGCAAGACACAACAGCTATCTCCTGAATGCACCCCGGCGTGTTCCACGTGTTCCATGATTCCTCCCACCACAACCAGCTCTCCGTCACAAATGGCATCCACATCAATTTCTACGGCGTTTTCCAGGAATTTATCCAAAAGCAATGGGTTAGCAGGGTTCAATTCGGGGAGGGTAGATATATATTTATCCAGCTCATCAACATTATAAACCACACGCATCGCCCTTCCCCCTAAAACATACGAAGGACGGGCCAGCAGGGGAAAACCTATTTTAAGGGATACTTCCCGGGCTTCTTCCAGATTGACAGCCGTACCGTGTGATAGTTCCCATAGTTCGAGTTTATCAATTACCTCTCCAAACTCACGGCGATTTTCAACCCGGTCAATATCACGAGGTGATGTCCCCCACAGGGGCATCCCTTCTTCCAGCAGAGGTTGCGCCAATTTAAGCGGAGTTTGTCCGCCAAACTGCAAAATAATCCCGTCAGGATCTTCTTCGCGGCAAATGTTCAGCACATCCTCCAGAGTAAGCGGTTCAAAGTAGAGACAGTCAGAAACATCGTAATCGGTACTGACCGTTTCCGGATTACAGTTAACCATAATAACCTGGAAACCCTCTTCTCCCAGGGTCATCGCAGCCTGCACACAGCAATAATCAAATTCCAGTCCCTGCCCAATCCGGTTCGGACCGCTGCCTAGAATAATCACTTTCCCTTTTTTCTTTTCCTGTCCATTAGCAGCCTCCGGCAGCCTACCTTCCGAAGCACCCTGTTCATAAGTGGAATAGAGGTATGGAGTGTGCGCTTCAAATTCTCCGGCACAGGTGTCGACCCGCCGGAAAATGGGATAAATAGACCACGCTTTTCGGAGCCGGCGCACTTCTGCTTCAACATTCCCGGTCAGGCGGGCGATAAATTCGTCAGAAAATCCCCAGCATTTAGCTCGCCAGAGCAATTCTTCGTTTAATACACCTGCTGATTGCAGTTCACGTTCCATTTGTATCAACTGTTCTATCTGGTCGATAAACCAACCATCAACCATACTATAATAACTGACTTCATCAGAAGTCATCCCTTCCCGCAAAGCATTTGCAATGGTAAAAACCCTGCCCGGCCGGGGCAGCTGCAGCTGTTCCTGCAGCCAAACCAATTTCGCTGCTTTGCCGTCAGGCATTTCTTCTTCAATCAACCCGTAAAAACCCTGTTCCAAGGATCGCAGCGCTTTCTGCAAAGCTTCTTTAAAAGAACGCGCAATACTCATCACTTCTCCCACCGACTTCATGCGGGTATTAAGGGTCTGGTCCGCTCCCGGGAACTTGTCAAAATCCCAGCGGGGAATTTTAACCACCACATAATCCAGGGCAGGCTCAAAAGAAGCAGGCGTTTCTAAGGTTATATCATTGGTCAATTCATCCAGGGTATATCCCACAGCAAGTTTGGCGGCAATTTTAGCGATCGGAAAACCGGTCGCTTTTGAAGCCAGGGCCGATGAGCGGGAAACCCGGGGGTTCATCTCTACTACGACCATGCGGCTGGTTTCTGTGTCCATTGCAAACTGTATGTTGCAGCCGCCGGTTTCAACGCCAATTTCACGCAGGGCCCGATTGGAGGCATCACGCATCATCTGGTATTCATGATCACTGAGGGTTTGGGCCGGAGCCACGGTAATGCTCTCCCCGGTATGCACCCCCATCGGATCCATGTTTTCGATCGAACAAATAGTCACCACGTTATCATTGCAGTCACGCATCACTTCCAGCTCAAATTCTTTCCAACCCAGGATCGCTTCTTCCACCAACACCTGGCCGATTGGGCTGCTGGCCAGACCTGCTGCGACCATCTCAACTAAATGTTCTTCAGTATGAGCAATGCCACCTCCGGCGCCACCAAGCGTAAATGAAGGCCTGATCACCAAAGGATAGCCCTTTACTGCAGCAAATTCAAGAGCCCCAGCGACACTATTTAAATGAGCGCTCTCAGCCGAATCCAATCCGGCGCGTTCCATAGCTGCTTTAAAAAGATCCCGGTTCTCAGCTCGTTTAATGACATCAGAGTTTGCCCCGATCAGCTCTACTCCATACTCTTCCAGAATACCACTATCATCTAACTCCACAGCAATATTCAAAGCAGTCTGCCCGCCTAAAGTCGGCAGTAAAGCCTGGGGCCTCTCCTTCTCTATAACTTTAACAGCAGCTTCCACGGTCAGTGGTTCGATATATGTTTGGTCAGCCATAGTGGGATCAGTCATAATTGTAGCCGGGTTGCTGTTTATTAAAACCACTTCATAGCCTTCTTCACGTAAAGCACGGCAGGCCTGAGTTCCGGAGTAATCAAATTCGCAGGCCTGACCAATAACAATGGGTCCTGAACCGATGAGCATAATCTTTTTCAGATCTTTTCTTTTAGGCATTGCTACCAGCTCCCTCCCCTGCCCTGTTTTGCATCATCTGCATAAACTTGTCAAATAAATAAGTGGAATCATGAGGCCCCGGGGATGCTTCAGGGTGGTACTGTACCGAAAACCACAGCTGGCTTTGATTTTCCATCCCCTCCAGGGTTCCATCATTAAGGCTGACGTGTGTAGCTTTCACACCCTCCATACCATCACTGAGTTCTACACAGTAACCATGATTCTGCGAAGAAATATGCACTTTTCCTGTAGACAAATCCTTAACAGGGTGATTGCCCCCGCGGTGCCCAAAAGTAAGCTTAAAAGTGGACAAGCCCAGGGCTAAACCTATTAGTTGATGGCCCAGGCAAATTCCAAATACAGGCACTTTACCCAGGAGAGCTTGAATTTCAGGCACAATAGCTTTCTGATCAGCAGGATCTCCGGGTCCGTTGGAGAGAAGCACACCATCAGGTTTAAGAGCTTCAATTTCTGCCGCAGTTGTTTTATAGGGAACAACCGTTACCCGGCAGCCACGAAGGGTCAAGTGACGTAAAATATTATATTTAATACCATAATCGCACACTACCACGTGAAAGCCCTGTTCCGGGTAAGCCCACGAAAAAGATTGGGGAATTGATACCTCTCCAACCAGGTCACGGTTATCTATATCCCGGTTCGCTAACAACTTTTGATGCAGTATTTCAGGATCACTTTCTTTTGTAGAAAGAACACCTTTCATGGTCCCCGCTCGACGCAGATGCAAAGTCAGGGTGCGAGTATCAATGCCTTCAACACCAAGAATCCCATGGCGGTCCAGATATGAGCTTAAAGATTCTTGGGAACGCTGGTTGCGTGGCCTCCTACAACATTCCTTCACTAAAAGACTCTCCACCTGGGGAAAGTCCGATTCCATATCATATTCGGTTATCCCATAGCTGCCAACAATGGGATAGGTAAGGGTCAGAATCTGCCCCCGGTAAGAGGGGTCTGTAATCATCTCTTGGTATCCGGTCATGGCCGTATTAAAAACCACCTCACCAAACACCTCGCCCTCGCCTGAAAAACTTAATCCTCGCATGGTAAATCCGTCTTCCAGTACTAGTAGAGCCTGCAGGACTATTACCTCCTTTAAATCCGGTTGGGCTTATCAAAAAGCCTCCGGTAAAAATTAACAATTAGGAATAAAACAACCGTATTTTATCGATTATAGCGGTTTCAAAAAAAAATAACAAGCCAACCAGCCAGTTTTTAAGTATTTTTTTAACATCCTTAAGTCTAACAGGTTGAAAAATGAAAGATCAAAACCATGCAGGACTATCATAAGGCTATTGTACTGATAAATATCTTCAAAAAGTAGGCCCTTTACCAGATATATATGGATCATCAAGCTCATCTTGTTCTTGTACAATCACTTTTAATCCAGATTCTCTTACCAGATCAAGTCATACTTCAAAATTGAAGAGGCTGCTCAGGTGCTGTAAAATTATTAAGTTGACATTGCCTGTAAAAAATTTTACGATAATTCTATGAAAACAATCCGTGACATAATGCTCTGTGATCTCGATGCATTTTTTGCATCGGTTGAACAGCTAGACCGCCCGGAGTATCAGGGCAAGCCCCTCCTGGTAGGCGGCGACCCCACCGGCCGGGGGGTTGTGTCAACTTGTTCATATGAAGCCAGGGAATACGGTGTCCGCTCAGCAATGCCTATGAAAAAAGCTCTGGAACTATGCCCTCATGCAGTAGTAATCAGAGGGAACATGGCTCGCTATAAAGAAGTTTCCAACCAGGTCAGGCAGATTTTCGAAAGCTTTACCCCAGATATTGAGTTCATCTCCATTGACGAAGCATACCTGGCTGTTCCTAAAGACAGTGGTTTCGATATAGGAAAAGAAATACACCATACTGTACGGGAAAAACTCTATCTTCCGATTAGCGTTGGCATTTCCGCTAATAAACTGTTGGCCAAGATAGCATGCGAACTGGCCAAACCAAACAATGTAGGCACCCTCTGGCCGGAAAAAGTCCCGGAGCAATTATGGCCGCTTTCGATTCGAAACCTGCCGGGGATAGGTCCGGTGACAGAACAAAAACTGGAACGCTTTGGAATAAAAACAGTACAGGATTTAGCCAATTACCCGCAAGATCCCCTAATCCGCTATTTAGGGGACCATGCTAAAACACTCCATCAATATGCCCATGGTATCGATAACCGTGAACTGGAGCTTGAGCACGAAGCAAAATCCATTTCAGAGGAAACAACTTTTCCGGAAGATGTTTTTGACCCTGAATACGTTTTTGCAGTGCTCCAGGAACTTTCTTCAGGAGTTGGTTACCGTCTGCGAAAAGGGGGGATTTCTGCCAAAACAATCACCCTCAAGTTACGTTTTCAAGGTTTCCAGACCATCACCCGTAGCAAATCTTTGCCCGAAACAATATTTGGAGATTTTGAAATCTACAGGGTAGCCAAAGAACTCTTTCAAAATCACTGCGGAACCCCTCCCTGGCGCCTGATCGGAATTCAGGCTTCAGGTTTTGAGCATGGCACCCAGCTAAATCTGCTCACTCCTACTCCGGCAGAAACAAAAGAAAAAAAGCTCTTAGTTGTAAAAGATCAGCTTAGAAATAAATACGGCACGGAAATGATTATCCAGGGCAAAAGACTGACCAAAAAACCAAAAGGTCAGAAGTGATCTTTAGGTTTGAGCTGCCTGGCGGTACGATGTTGGGCAGCCCCTGGATCGTGAAGCAGCTTATTTTCATTAAGTATGCACTGCATGTTCTATCTGTTGAAGGGCTTCCTCAACAACTGACCTGGGACAACCCAGGTTCATTCTGACAAAGCCTGTTCCGCCCTGACCGAACATAGCTCCCGGATTTAAAGCTAACCCTGCTTTCTTTTCCATAAACCTTTGCAGCTCCTGATCATCCATCCCGAGGTTGCGGCAATCTATCCAGGCCAGGTAAGAGGCCTGAGGCTGAATTGCTTTTATTTCCGGGATATTTTTTGCAATATAATCTTCCACTAATTTATGATTGCCTTCAATATAGCTTATCAACTGTTCCAACCACTGCTGACCACCTCTGTAGGCAGCTTCCGCTGCTGCTACTGCAAATAGGTTAGGCCTGGACATTTCATTTCTGGCCAGGGCAATCTTATATTCTTTGGACAGTCTGGGATTAGGGATTATAATATTCGAAATCTGCAGTCCGGCCAGGTTAAAAGTTTTACTGGGCGCATAACAGGTTATCGAATTCATTGCGAAATCCTCTGACAAAGCAGCAAAAGGGATATGCTTGCTACCGCTTAAAACCAGATCTCCATGAATTTCATCACTGACCACCAGGATATCATTGTTTATACAAATGTCACCCAACCTGCAAAGGGCCTCCCTGCTCCACACCATTCCTCCGGGATTATGAGGATTGCAAAGGACAATCATTTTAACCCGATCATCAATTTTATTCTCAAGATCCTCAAAATCCATATAGTATCTATTATCGATTAATTTCAGAGGATTATTAACTATCTGGCATCCCCCATTCTTAATTGCCTCAAAAAAAGGATAATAAACCGGCGGTTGAATAATAATTTTGTCGCCGGGATAAGCATATCTCTGAACAATCCAGTGCAAAGCAGGCACCACACCGGGGCTGTAATGAAGCCATTCCTTCTTTATGGTCCAGTTATGCCTCTGCTTGATCCAATCAACAACAGCATCATGATAGGATTCTGTTTCTTCAGTATATCCATAAACCCCAAATTGGGCCTTTTCAGTAAGAACATCAATAACGGGTTGAGGTGACTTGAAATCCATATCTGCCACCCACATCGGAAAAATGTCTTTTTCTGCAAAATATCTTTCCTTAAAATCCCATTTCAAGGAACCTGTATTTCTGCGATCAATAATTTCATCAAAATTATAGTGCACCTTAATACCTCCCCGGCTTGGATTAGATTAGAAAACCAGCCTATAGTTATTTTATTCGTAACTGACTAAGTGTATTCCTGCCTAAAGCAGGGCATTGAACGGTACTAACAGGGTAAATGTTCAGTTTTTTAGTAACAAAGGCAGCCCAGGCAATCTTTTAAAATCTTCATGCGCTTGTTATAATATAGTTACAACAATCAAAGTGGGGCTGTTTCTGATGGCCATGAACCGGAATAACTTTATCAAAAACATATTCTTGGCTGGTAGTGCTGGCTTAATGGCCCTTTCCGGCTTTTCCTGGCTGCTCAAAGCCTGTACTCCAAAAGATATAGTGACAGATGAACCGGACAAGGATCCGGAAGAAGAACCCATCTCATGGCAACCGGCCTATGCGAAACTGGAGGCAGAGGGAAAGCTTACCGAACGAATTGAAAAGGCCTACAGTATTTTCGAAGATTGTGCACTATGTCCCCGCCAGTGTGGTGAAAATCGTCTGGCCGGAGAAACAGGGTTTTGCCAAACCACGGATACTGCCGTGGTCTTTAGCCGGCAGCCCCATTTTGGTGAAGAGGTCCCCCTGGTAGGCAGTTACGGATCGGGCACAATCTTTTTTTCCAACTGCAACCTGCGCTGTGTTTTCTGCCAGAACTATCCGCTTGCTCATCATGGACGGGGAAATAAAGTCAGCGATGAAGAAATCGCCGAAATGATGCTCGACCTGCAGCGTAAAGGCTGCCACAATATCAACCTGGTCACTCCGACCCATGTGATGCCCAATATCCTCAGCGCAACTCGCATCGCCCACAAAAACGGCTTAGATCTACCCCTTTGCTACAACACCAGCGGCTACGAACGCAAAGAAATAATCGAGCTTTTAGACGGTATAGTTGATATCTACCTGCCGGATATGAAGTTCATGGACGCTAAAAAGGCAGAGAAATATAATATGGCTGAAGCTGGGGATTACCCGCAAAGAGCTAAAGAAGCGATTCAGGAAATGCATCGCCAGGTTGGAAAACTGGTTACAGATGATAACTACATAGCAAAAAGTGGACTGATGATCCGCCATCTGGTCATGCCAAACCGGGTTTCTAATCCTAAAGAATTTGTTTACTGGGTTGCTGAAAACTTATCAAAAGATACCTATGTAAATATTATGTCCCAGTACCGGGTTGCATTTGAGGCCTTTGAATATGATAAAATTGCGCGTGCGATTACCTCGGAAGAATTTGTAGAAGCGATGGAGTGGGCCAAAGAAGCCGGACTGACCAACTTAGACGAACGCTCCCTCGGTCACCTCGAGATCCATCGCCAGAGAATGGATTAAATTGGAAACAACTCGCTTGCACATATAATTTACAATTTTACACCCACAGCCCGGGTAACTCAGTGCCGCAAAATCCGCAAGCCCCTTTATTCAGCTTCAACTCCGTAATTACAAAGCCTTCCCTGTCAATGACCTTTTCACCGCAGTCCGGACAGAAAGTATTTTCACCATCGTGTCCGGTTACCCTGGCCACATAAGCATATTTCAGACCTGCTTCCAAAGCTATATCCCGGGCCTCATCGAGCTTGGAAGCGGGAGTCCGCGGCAGAGCGGAAAGTTCGTGGAGGGGATAAAACCTTGCAAAATGGATCGGTATATCCGTACCCAGTTCTTCTGCAATCCAATCACACATTTCTCCGATCTTTTCCGGTTCGTCATTTAAAGTAGGGATCACAATATTTGTGATTTCCAGATGCACTCCAGCGTCCCGGATTATTTTCAGGTTATCTAAAACAACGTTCAACTCTCCGTCCACATATTCCCGGTAAAATTGCGGATCGAAACCCTTTAAGTCAACATTGATGGCATCCATCTTTTTTATAATTTCCTTTAAAGGTTCCGGCTGAATATAGGCGGCGGTGTGCATCAGGTTTAAATAACCGGCATCTTTAGCCAACTCGGCTACCTTTGATGTATATTCGTAATAGATGACCGGTTCCCCGAAAGCATAACTAACCGAGCGCGCATCACCGGCCTGAACATGGTTCATCACGGTTTCCGGAGACATATCATAAGCATGCACTTCCTCTGGATCAACCAGGGCCATATCCCATACCTCGCAGAATTTGCAGGCCAGATTGCAACCGGCTGTAGAAATCGACAGGGCCCGGCTGCCCGGCAGCACATGAAAAAAAGGTTTGCGTTCCACGGGATCTTCCTGGACTAAAGCCGGATTACCATAAACCAGGCTGTATAAAGCTCCATCACGGTTTTCCCGCACTCTGCATAACGCTCTTTCGCCTTCATCCAATTCACAAAGTTTTGGACATAAATCACAACGCACTTTATCATTATCCAGTTCAGTGTACCAAGGGGAACGCCTGGTTTTGATCAGCCCCTTTTTGCTTGTCTTTGCCGAAGGTTCTTTCGGAGAAACTGTTTTTTGATCATTTTGTTCTGCATCACAACCATAAACGCCAACCAGGCAGAATGTACAAAAACCAGCTGCGCCGACTTTTATAAATTCCCGTCGATTCAACCTGTCCGGTGATGAGTTCTTTCCAGCCATCGAACATCCCTCCTACTTATTAAGATTACTACAAAAGCAGTAAAGTTGGCAATGCTTGCAAAAAGACAGCAGGCAATGATTCCAAGCACCGGGACAATGACCGCGCTGGCCAGGACTGCACCAATACAGGCCCCAAAAAGTTCGAGTCCGTATACGGTTCCGGCAGTTTTTTCAGCATTTTTGTTCAAAGCCATATAGCAAGCTAAGGAAAGGGGGAAATCAACACCGTTTATCAAACCCGCTGAGAATGTAAGTAATGAAAAAAGCATAAAAATCACAGCTGGTGATTCGACAAGCGCAGCCCGGGGAAGCACAACAGCGATCAAAACAGCCAGCAAGGCTATGAACAGCTGTACTCCGGCCAGGAGGTTCAGATTAACTTTATTCTTCACAAAACGATTGGTCAGATAAGCGCCCAGGGCCAGGCCGCTCATGAACATGGCCATAATCAAGCCCACCATTTCATAAACAAATCCGTAAATGCTTTGGAATGAAAAGAGCAGGGCTACCTGTAGAGCCATGGTCGAAAGTCCAGTCGTAAATATGGTGCAAAGCACTCCAAAATTGGTGTCCGGCCTCTGCTCATCCCCATAATTTTGGTAAACCCTGCTTCTTTTATAAGCTCTTCCTGAACTGATCCGCAAACCGAGTACAGTCAGCAGAGCAATAAAACAAAGGGGCAAGATCCACCAAGGCTGAACATGCAGCAGCGCCATCAATGTTTTATCGTCCTCCGGACGGGTCAGCTGATCCCAAAACATGAGAGTGTAATAATAGCCGATCGGTTTGAAATCAGAGTTCATAAAGTATTGCTCTTCTACAGGGAGGAGTTCTTTTTCAGCCGCCTCCTGTTCAGCAAGTGAATCGGGAGAAAGCGGCGCTGCAGTAGGTCCGTCCAGATGGGCTCTGCTGCTGCGCCCGTGGTTACGCACTGTCCAATTAACCCGCCGCAGCTGCCCTTCCTCCAACAGTGCATGGTACTGATGCGCCGAAAAACCCTCAACTTCGATATCCCGCCGGGTGTATCTGTCCTGCAGGGTTTTTATATCTAAAGAGATCTGCCCCGGTTCGTTAGCAGCAAAAAATGACATAACCCTCTCACCACCCGGCAAAACCCTTTCAAACTTACTGTTCAGAGTATGGTATAACGTAGCATTCCGGTTCGCTACAGCAGTTCCCCGCAAGTCGGGAGTGGATACCGCACCGATAGCCAAAACCCCGTCATCATATAGCAAATCATTTGCTTCGCTAAAAAACTCCCTGGTATAGTAGCGGTTTAGCACGGCAGTAGCCGGGTCGGGAATATCAACAATAATTATGTCATACTGCTCATCGGCTGTTTTAGCAAAGAGTCTGCCATCAGTATGGATCAGGCTGACCCGTGGGTCGTCGAGGGCCTCCAGGGTAGCAGAGGTAATATAGGGCCGGGCCACATCAGTAAGAGCCTCATCAAGTTCGATATAATCAACTGCCTCCACTGGATGTTTGACTATCTCGCTGAGCAGGCCGCGTAAGCCTCCACCAATCAACAAGACCCGTTCAGGCTGCTTATGCTGGACCATAGCCAGGTGAGCCAGTTCCACCGCTTCCTGCTCTTCAAAAGCGGGGGCAACGGCCTTCGGGCCGGCTGTACTGAAAATCAGGTGGCCGCTTTGAAAAAAAGTATACTGATCTGCACGCCGGACTACAGAAATTGCTCCATGCTCAGATTGCCTGGTTTCAACAAGTTCATGATCAGGCATGAAATATTGCCACTGCATCCGGTAAGCCCACTGATCTAAATCTTCGAGAAAGGGGAATGCTATAAAATATAATATGAGTAGCGCAATTATTGTAAAACTCCAACGAGATGGGAAAAAGCCTGCGCAGTGAATTCTGCGCATGGAATACCAGGCAGCAGCAAGCATCAATATACCAACCAGGCAGGCAATTTGAAAAGCATTCAGATAATGAACCAAAAGAAAAGTAAATAAGAGGCCGCCGAGCATATTCCCCGCCGCTTCACAAATATAAGTCTTACCAGTTCCAGAGCTATCCACACTCTGATCAATATCGCGCCAAACCCTTGCCAGGAAAACAAACTGAGCTCCCAACAACAGGCAAGCCGGAGCCATTATCAAAAAACAGGAGCTGGCTATATCAACCAGGGACAGGTAAGCCCCGGGAGGAATTTCAAAAAACCCGCGCAGGAAACGGATCAGCATAATGGTTGCCGGAAGGACCAGCAAGATGCCCACCGCACTGCCCACAAGCAGGGTTAACGGACGGTTGATTTTTCCTATAAATACAACACCCAGGCGGCTGCCCACACCGACCCAGGCCATCCAGGAAGCCAGGACAATCCCGATCGAGAGCTCATTGCCATGGAAAACCATTAACAGTTCCCGCAAAAGCAAGACCTGGCCAACCTGGGAAACAAGCCCCAGCATCAGCACAGCAAAAAGATGGGGCGGTACCCTACGGGTTGTCCCCGCCTTTAACTTTTTTGCGGTTATCGCGGGGCCGGCAAATATCTTGTCTTCTCCGTAATTGGTTTCCGACATACTTATCTGCCCCCTATACAGGCGGTTGATCACTTCTATTATATAGGATGTCGAGGATATCTGGCCACAAAAAAAAGTTTGGAACATCATCCTGGTTCCAAACTTTTTTCATGGTGCGCCCGGCAGGATTCGAACCTGCGGCCAGCTGATTCGAAGTCAGTTACTCTATCCGGGCTGAGCTACGGGCGCATATAAATCTAATCTATTTTGCACTATTCATTTAAGCACAACTGATAAACACGGTCAAGCATAATCACAAATAGATGCTGGTCAATCTCCTTTCTATCGACCACTCGGAAGAGATAAAGCCCTTTGTGGTTACAATTATTCCTCAAAAGAGCTGGAACTTAAAGATATATTATAAGATAATTGGCCCTGGTCAAAGCTTTCTTGTTACCAGGGCCGTCATAAGTGTAAAGCATTGCAATAGGAGGCTCTGACTAGACCCAGCCCCGTTTTTTAGCCGAAGCTTCAATTTTCCGCAGGGCATTCATCCAGGCCGCCATACGTAAAGAACTATTCTTTTCCTTAGCTGTAGCTGTCATCTGATCATAAGCCCTGGTTATCCATTCCTTTAACTGGTTTCTGACTCTTTCAAGGTCCCAGTATTCGTCGGTAAGACCCTGAATCCTCTCAAAATGACAGACGATAGCTCCGCCGACGTTAGCTGCCACATCCGGAACCACCGGGACATTCCTTTTTTGGAGTTCTTCTTCTGCTTCCGGGGTAACCGGACCATTAGCCGCTTCAATAATCATTTTTGCTTTAACTTGTGAAGCATTTTGATCGTGGATGACACTTTGTACTGCAGCGGGGATTAAGACATCGACTTCCATCTCCAGCAAATTTTTGTTAGCTATCGGCTCGGTGCCTGAATAATCAACCACTGAGCCTGTTTTCAAAAAATATTCGTTCAATTTTACACAGTCTATTCCGTCTGCTGAATATATACCGCCATAAACATCGCTGACAGCAAGCACTTTATAGCCGCCTTCAGTAAGCTTTCTGGCTAGAACTGACCCTACCTTACCAAAGCCCTGCACCACCACACTGCAGTCATTTGCAAAACCAAAGTCCTTAACCGCTTGCTCAAATATGTAATAAACACCTAAACCGGTAGCTTCATCAGTTCCAAATGTACCGCTTACTTCAGTGGGCTTATCGTTGATCGCTGCCGGGCTGTGAAAACCAACGATTGATTCATATTCATCAAGCATCCAGGCCTGGGTCTTTTCGCTGGTCCCGATATCGGCACCGGGCACATCAACCCAGGCTCCCTTTATCGGGAGGTGACGCATGAAACTGCGGGACAACCTTTCTAATTCCCACTCACTAAGTTCCTGGGGGTTGACGATCACTCCGCCTTTCCCGCCACCAGCCGGAATGCCCCCGACTCCATGCTTGATGGTCATCCATAAAGCCAGTGCTTTTAACTCATCAAGGGTTAGGTTTTCAGTAAATCTTGTTCCATCCTTAAAACCACCCAGGGCATCACACCAGTGAACCCGGTAAGCTGTAAATATTCTTACATTCCCATCGTCCATGCGCATTGGAAAAGTGAACTCCATGGTGCGCTTAGGGACGCTCAATAATTCTATTACCTTCGGATCAAGATCAGCGAGCTCTGCAGCCTGACGCAGGGAATGAAGAGCAGTGCTCAGTGGATTAGCATCCATAATATACCTTCCTTTCATTATTTATTTGCATAGTTCAAACATTCAGTGGGGGATAGTCTCTCCCCCACTAAATTATCCTGTTCCAAATCTATATATTACTGGATATAAATCGCCCATCGAAAGAGGAAGGCTATTTGAGCATAGGATAAAGCGAAACTTTTACTATGCTCCTTTAGGGCTTGGGAAGAGAGAGATCCTCTCCGCCAGCTTTCATGACCAGGCCTAATCCGGAACGTTCCACCCACTCCATGCATATCTGGGCAATCTTCACGCGGTGTGCAGCAAGGTGGTTAAGCAGTTCGTCGTCTACCCAGGCGTTATACATCTCTGCTTCGGAACGCCCTGGTTCGATCTTAAAGTATACGGGTGCGCAGATTCGGGCAATATCCCCACACTCATGAAAACGCTGGAACCCACCCATTGATTCGACAAGGCTGACATAAACGTCCAGAGGTAGCTTGACCGTGCTTCTGATTGAAGCCAGCATGGGCAGAGTCAGGTCGCCTAATGGGTTAAAACTGTCCGCCCCCATATCTTCGAGCAGCTTGCCACCATGCGGACTACCGTGGCCCGCAAATACAGACACCTTAAATTTCACGTCAGCCGGGAAAATCCCATCTGCCCTCATTTTCGCGACTAAATCCAATATGCCTTCATCTGTAATCAGAAAACCACGAATTCCTGCTTCCAGGCAGCGGTCAAACTCCTTTAACCATTCATATACCTTATCACTTCCCCTGAGCCGCATGCCTGACACATAACCTTCCGGAGTAGTGAACTGCCGACCGCTATCCCAACCTCTACTGGGTACCGGGTTGATAATTACCTCATAGTTATTATCAGCAGCAAATTGTGCATATTCTTTTAGTTCTCCCATATCCATCAATGCCGCGCCTTTGACCGTAGAAATGACCCGGTGAACCGGGACTTTTCTTTTTTCTGCTTCCTTAGTCATTATTTCCAGGTTTTTAATAGTTTCCATTCCGGCAATCTCTATCCGATAGTGTGAACCGTCAGGAAAAACATGCTTTGATGTGGGCAAATCATAGCGATCCCGCAAAGGAAAATTAGTTTTTTCATTTATATACTGTTCAATTTTTTCGAAAGGCATTTTAATCAGCCTCCATAAATTTTTCATTTTAACAGCAAAACAAATTGATACAAAAACAAATCCTACCTGTATTCTTCAAATAACTTCTGAAAATCTTCCAGGCTGTCTTTACGTGGATAAACATGATCGTCGGTCGGAAATTCTTCATTTTTGACTTCCGCAACGTACTGCTTAAAAGCATTAACACTATTCTCAGCAATATTGGCATAAACTTTGACAAACTTGGGGGTAAAGGCCTGGAATTGGCCCAGCATATCCCCACAAATCAGCAGTTGTCCATCACACTTAACTCCTGCACCAATCGAATAAACAGGAATATCCAGCTTTTCGGTTAAAAACTCGGTTAATTCAGGTGCTACTGCCTCAACAAGAATTGAAAAAGCGCCCGCTTCCTGCACAGCAAGTGCATCTTCAATCAAGTTTCTGGCTGTTTTTACATCCCGGCCAGTTGCCCTGAAACCCCCTAACTGGCCGGCACTTTGCGGGGTTAACCCGATATGGCCCATAACCAGTACCCCGGCATCATTGATCGCTTTAATGCGGCTGGCCACCCGCACTCCACCTTCTAATTTAATGCAATCCATGCTGGCTTCCTTTAGAAAGCGGATCGCATTTTTAACTGCATCTTCATCACTTATCTGATAAGAACCAAAAGGCATGTCACCAACAATCCAAGTGTTAGGTGCCCCTCTGCGAACTGCCCGGCAGTGGGCCAGGCAATCTTCCATGGTCACTGGAATGGTATCCTTGTAACCAAGAAGGACCATGCCCATCGAGTCACCAACCAGGATCATATCCATTTCGGCCTGCTCGGCGAACATCGCCATGGGGAAATCATAAGCGGTAACCCATGCAACTTTTTCGCCCTCTTTTTTCATCTTGATTAAATCCAATACATTTTTTTTAGACAAAGTTATTACTCCTTTCATAGGAACATTTATTTGAATTTATGCCCGGACCATTTCAAGTCCAGACCTATTTCCGGTCTATAATGCGTTCTATTCATTAAGGAAAAGCTTAAGAGGATAATCGTAATGACTGCCCCACAACGATTCCAAATCTTTTCCTCAATGCAAACAAGACACTAGATATTGCATAGAGCTGTACAAAATACTTCCTATTCATTATTATTCGGGGGCTGTTCATTATCTCCTGCTTAATTTCAATTATGCACTACAATAAACAACTTAGTTTTATAGTACAAGGCTTATCGGGTAAACCATTAAAAGTTAAAAAGGTCTAACCAAAGCCCCTTTCTCATTCCTTACTCCTGTTGAACAATTATCTTCGCTGTTTATGAAGTTCAGTTAATTTTTGCCTGCTGCCTGCAGTTAGCCGATCTAAAAAAAGCAGATAATTGATCACTGGATTGCTTTAAGCCCTCCCGGCTAAGCATGGTTTTCTTTTCATCCATTCATTATTTAGGTCCGCTTTTCCTCAACCCGGCAATTATTTCATTGCTGTGGTTATATACAGGTGCCGTGATACAAGTCGACCCTACCTACAGAAAGCTCTTCTTGATCAAGAGCATAACCTTTCTCGCGTCTAAAAGCCAGTTCATTCATCAGCTTTGCTAAACCGGTAATATTGTATTTGTGTGTTTTTCCATCGGTATATCAGCTCACACCTTTTCAAGTTAGTCTTCACTTAACTATGCTTCATCTTTCATGATGTTAATGATTTGAAGCGCCTTTTCCAAGGTTTGCACTGGATACTTTGTAACAGAATTAGATTCATTTGTTTTCAAAAATTCATCCTCTTCAATTAAAAAATTTCTTCTATCTACCCGGCTGTTCCAGGCTGACTCAGCATTACTAGATCATACATTACAATATATGAAAGGCATGCCTATTATCATTGGATATTCTCTTAAACACAGCTGCATTCAGAGCGCGCCTCGGTAGTTCTTATTGTGCCCCTGCAAAATTTTCGCTTTAAAAAGAAATAGTTGGTTGGACCCCATGATCGTACGTAAGTTGTCCCAAATATAGATCTTCATGATCGAGGCTCTGAATATATTGATCGCTGAAATAGGAAGCCTTGAAACAACGATCAGCCAATTTCTCCACATATTTAATAAAAACCAGCTTTAATTCCTTTTCTTGCCTGGTCATTACCGGAAAACCAAAATAATTATTAATGTACTTTAAATCACCTTTTTCCCTATCATAACTGCGAACAAAATCAAGGTGGCTTTTGATTCTTTCCAGGTTATACAGGTTCAATAGATGCGGTTTTCCAGATATCCGATTTTCAACCGATTCAATAAACCCGCAATCAATTTCACAGCCCATGCTATTTCTGCCGGTGGACATTGCTGCTAGAGTTGTAGTTCCGGTTCCCAAAAATGGGTC
>PWEB01000265.1 GCA_003553305.1 Syntrophomonadaceae bacterium | reverse complement strand
GCGCTTACCGCTCCTCAATGGGGATTCCAGGATGTACTCATGGATGGTAAAGAAATAGTGATTAACCGCCCTCTGGATGCTTATGTTATGGAAAATATCCTTTTTAAAATATCTTATCCGGCTGAATTCCATGCCCAGACTGCCGCAGAATGCGCTATTGAACTGCATGATGAAGTCAGGGAAAGAATAGAAGATATCCAAGAAATTATTCTCACCACCCATGAATCGGCAATCAGGATTATTGATAAAAAGGGCCCTCTTTATAATCCGGCGGATCGTGATCACTGCCTGCAGTATATAGTAGCCATAGGGTTGCTTTTTGGTTATATTGAAGCGGATCACTATGAAGATGAAACAGCTGCCGATCCCAGGATCGACGCTTTGCGGGAAAAGATGACCGTGGTTGAAAACAAAACTTATACAAAAGAGTACAGCGACCCTGAAAAGCGCTCCATAGCCAACGCCGTGCAGGTAGTTTTTAAAGATGGATCTAAAACAAGTGTGGTGGAGCAAAAATACCCGGTGGGACACCGGTTCAGAAGAGAAGAGGGTATCCCTCTTTTACTGGAAAAATGTCGGGATAATCTTCAGACAAGGTTTACCAGTAAACAGGTTGAATTAATCAGCGCCTTCTTCGAGGACCGGGAAATGCTGCTTCAAACTCCGGTTAATGAATTTATGGATATGCTGGTTATATAAGTTCCTGAAGAGGTTAAACTTTCTCAACTGGCACTGCTGCCCTTACTTAATGATTTTGTGGTTTTTGCTATTTTCAACGCTGTCTTATGCGGATATTGATTAGTTTGACCATAAGGGTGTTTAATGTATAAAAATATATTTAGGGAGGATGTTGATATATGCATACAATAACTTTAATTAGAGGCGATGGCATCGGTCCGGAAATTGCCGATTCTGCGCTTGCTGTTATTGAGGCGGCAGGCGTGCATATTAAATGGGAGGAAGTAGAGGCGGGAGTAAATGCGCTTGAAAAGCATGGTAGTCCTCTACCTGATCAGGTTATTAGTTCCCTTAATAAAACAAATATAGGTTTAAAGGCGCCCTTAACTACTCCGGTAGGTTCTGGCATACGCAGCATTAATGTTGAATTGAGGATGAAGTTTGATTTATTTGCCAACCTTCGTCCGGCTAAATCGTTTCCCGGTCTTGATCTGCCCTATCAGGATATTGATTTAGTAGTAATCCGTGAAAATACAGAAGACCTTTACTCCGGAATTGAATATATGGTCTCTGAGGATATTGCAGAAAGCATAAAAATCATTTCGCGAAAAGCTTCTGAGCGGATTGCTCGCTTCGCTTTTGATTACGCCATGGAAAAAGGAAGAAAAAAAGTTACTGCTGTGCATAAAGCGAATATTATGAAACTGTCTGATGGGCTATTTCTTGATGTGGCCAGGGAAGTGGCAGAGGAGTACCCTCAAATTGAATTTGAAGATCGGATCGTGGATAATATGGCCATGCAGCTGGTTCTTAAGCCGCAGCAGTATGATGTCATGGTCATGCCCAACCTTTATGGTGATATATTATCTGACTTATGTGCCGGGCTTGCTGGAGGATTGGGTCTTGTTCCCGGCGCTAACATAGGTAAAAACAAGGCAATATTTGAACCGGTACATGGAAGTGCCCCCAAATATGCCGGAAAAGATCAGGCCAATCCGGGGGCAATGATTATGGCTGCTGTTTTAATGCTTGAGCATATTAATGAAAAAGAAGCAGCCCGGCGTATTGAATCCGCACTTTTCGCTTTAATTAAAGAAGGCAAGCATGTTACAGCCGATCTTGGAGGCTCAGCCGGCACTAAAGAAATGACAAAAGCCCTGATCGATCTGCTGTAAGGTTGATCCTTGACCTGCAGGATCATAACCGCACCCAGTCTTGTCTATCAACCTTTTATTATATTGATCCGCGGTTTTTTTCGTAGAGGTAATCTTCGTAAATGTACATTAACTCTTTGTCAAACAGGGATCGTTTTAAATCCACGGTCATTTTACGGACGGCATCGCGCAGATCGGCTGCTTCTTGATCGGATAGGGCAATGCCGTATTCAACAAATTTCATTTGGATTGCTTTTGAGCCGGAGTATTTGCCGATTACTATCTGCCTTTCCATACCGACTTCCTCAGGACTGAAGATTTCATAGGTGGAAGGATCTTTTATCACTCCATCAGCATGGATGCCCGACTCGTGAGCAAAAGTGTTAGAACCGACGATCGGTTTGGCCGGGTTAAGCTGGCGTCCGGAGGCGCGGGCCACGTAATCACAAAGGGTCCGGAAGTCCCTGGTGTTGACGTCAAGGGCAACCCCGAACAGGTGCTTCAGGGCCATGGCCACCTCTTCTAAGGCGGCATTGCCAGCTCTTTCCCCTAAACCGTTTACAGTTACTCCGACAAACCTTGCTCCTGCTTTGACCCCGGCCAGGGCATTGGCTGTAGCCATACCGAAGTCATTATGGGTGTGCATTTCTATGTCCATTTTAGTGCGATCGATCAAAGAGCTGACAATATCGTAGGTTTTGAGCGGTTCCAGGACGCCGATCGTGTCACAGTAGCGTAGTCGGTCCGCTCCTGCTTTTTTGGCTTCCAGGGCAAATTCAACCAGGAAATTCAAATCGGTTCTTGAGGCGTCTTCGGCATTGACGGAAATATAGAGATCATGCTTTTTGGCATATTCTACCGCTTTAACCATATTTTCAAGGACCCATTCCCGGGACGTTTTCAGCTTATGGTTGATGTGAATGTCCGAGGTTGAAACAGATATAGCTACCGCATCAACTCCACAGTCAATGGAGTGTTTGATGTCTTCGATGTTAACCCTGTTCCAGGCCATAATGCTTGACTGCAAGTTGTAGGAGACCAGTTCCCTGATAATTTCTTTTTCATTGCCGCCCATGACCGGAACACCGGCTTCGATCTGGTGGATGCCTAAATTGTTCAGCATTTTACCAATACGCAGTTTTTCCTGGTTAGAAAAAACCACGCCGGCAGTTTGCTCGCCGTCTCTCAAAGTGGTATCCACCAGTATCGGCAGGTTAAGTTTTAATGCGTCCTGAAAAAGTTTCATTATGTGTCAATCTCCTTTCAAATCTTCTGTCTAAAGACGCCGGATAAATTTTGTATTTAACTGTGGTTACAGCTTTTTCCCGGCATGGTTCAGAAGCCCTCCAGCTTTGATAATTTCAATCTGCCTTGGTGTCAGGTGGTGGAGGGCGGCAATTTTGGTCCCGTCTTCCTTTTTTTCCAGGTAAATTATTTCGTTATCCAGTTGACCGGGTGCATCTTCAATGACTAGTTCATCGCCGACTGATAATTTTTCGTAATCGCCGGGATCGGAGAACACCAGGGGCAGGATACCAAAGTTAACCAGGTTGGCCCGGTGGATCCGGGCAAAAGAACGGACCAGTACTGCTTTTATTCCCAGATACATGGGAACCAGAGCAGCATGCTCCCGGCTTGATCCCTGGCCGTAATTTTCGCCGCCAACAATGATTCCGTTTTCGTACTGCCGGGCCCGTTTTTTAAAATCCGTATCAAGAGCGGTAAAAACAAATTCACTTAGAGCTTCAACATTTGAGCGCAGCGGTAGGACTTTAGATCCGCCGGGCAAAATATGGTCGGTAGTGATATTATCTCCTACGACAATCACAACCCCGGCTTTAATAGTATGTGGAAGGGGTTCATTCAGGCTTAGAGTTTTGATATTCGGACCCCGCTTAATTTCAATTGTTTCTCCGTTCGAGGGGGGTTCAATGAGCATACCGTCATCGACTACAGGGGCTGTCTTTTCGGTTAAATTGGGGAAATCCCCCAGTTCCCGGGGATCAACCAGCGCTCCTTTTAAAGCAGCGGCGGCAGCGGCAGCCGGGCCGGTCAGGTAGACCCCGGCGTCTGCAGTTCCGCTCCTACCGGCAAAATTCCGGTTAAAAGTTCTTACCGAAACTCCTCCAGAAGGGGGGGCCTGGCCCATGCCAATGCAGGGTCCGCAGGCTGATTCAAGAAGCCTGGCTCCAGAAGCCAGAAGGGTTTCCAGCACGCTATTTCCGGCCAGGGCCAGACTTACCTGGCGGGAACCGGGGGCAACAACCAGGCTTACCCGGGGGTGAACAGTTTTGTTCTTAAGAATTTCTGCTACCAGCTTCAGGTCAAGGTATGAACCATTGGTACAGCTGCCAACGGCAACCTGGTCCACAGGTATGGCGCCAACCTCGCTGATTGGTTTAACGGCATCGGGGCTGTGCGGAACTGCTACCAGCGGTTCAAGTTTGCTTAAGTCGATGCTGATTTCATGATCATATTCCGCACCGGGGTCGGCTTCAAGCGGTTTCCATGTTTCACCCCGCTTCTGGCCCTCCAGAAAGTTCTTCGTAACTTCATCACTGGGAAATATTGAACTGGTGGCTCCAAGTTCAGCGCCCATGTTGGTGATTGTCGCTCTTTCAGGCACAGAGAGGCTTTTTATCCCCGGGCCGCTGTATTCAACAATTTTACCTACTCCGCCTTTGACAGATAGCCTCCGAAGCACCTCCAGAATTATATCTTTTGCCCCTACCCATGGAGGCAGCTGCCCGGTTAAATTCACTTTCAATACCTCGGGCGCTGTAAGGTAAAAAGGGCCTCCGGCCATGGCTACAGCAACATCCAGTCCACCGGCTCCAATGCCGAGCATACCCAGCCCTCCCGCGGTAGGAGTATGACTGTCAGCGCCTAGCAAAGTTTTACCAGGTATACCAAACCGCTCCAGGTGTACATGGTGGCAAATACCATTACCGGCTCTTGAAAACCATGCTCCGTACTTTGCTGAAACTGATTGCAGATAACGGTGGTCATCCGCATTTTCAAAGCCAGCCTGCAGTGTATTATGATCGATATAGCTTACCGAAAGTTCGGTTTTTACTTTATCAATTCCCAGCGCCTCCAGCTGTAAACAAGCCATAGTGCCGGTGGCATCCTGGATCAGGGTTTGATCTATCCGCAGGCCTATTTCGGAACCTTTTTCCAGTTTTCCATCTACCAGATGCTCTTTTAAAATCTTGTAAGTCAGGTTGTGTGCCATTCTTATGGTGCTCCTTTCTTTTTTTGCTTCTTGTGTTTTGGTAAAAAAATATATTAGCGCCAGGCTAATAATCCCGTATGCACTAATTTTTGCTGTTAGATTATGACCTGGATTAATTAAAACACAGGATAACACACTGTAAATACAGCAATTAAAGAGAGTGGAATCCGGCTTTCGGCATTTAGCAAAGGGCTGGCCGGATTGTTATTGCTTATAGAAGGGTTTCTATATATCTTATCCTATTATATGCTTTTTGACAATCATATTTTTCGAAAGCGCCTTGATTTTGTGCTCTTTATAAGTTATTATAACTGTGAATTATATATGCGCCTGTAGCTCAGGGGATAGAGCAGCGGACTTCTAATCCGTTAGTCGAGGGTTCAAATCCTTCCAGGCGCACCAGTAAATGGCCGCAACCATAGGGAGTTGCGGCTTTTGTATGGGTAGTGGGTAGTGATTGTGCGGTCGTGACCTAATATATTTGATAATGTCATTTTTATTCCAATTTAAATATTTCTTCGAGCCATTCCTTACAATAGATTATTAACAGATCCATCATAAAGGCAGGAAGGGAAGCTACCCTATCCGGGGTTTTACTTTTTCTG
>PWEB01000166.1 GCA_003553305.1 Syntrophomonadaceae bacterium | reverse complement strand
TGCTGGCTATGGCTGTAGGCCGGATCAAAGAAAAACAACCGGAAAAGATGCGCAGCCTGGTGGCATAGATAAACTAACGATTTTCACTGGATGAAACCGGGGGTGAGGTGTGTCTAAAATCGCTTGTTTTTCAGTAATTTGTTAAAATAACCGGGTGAAGTAGCACAGCCGAAAATATTTTTAGCATAGATTTGAATTTTGTAGGCTGGGTTTACTGAAAATGTTGGCTTTCTATATGAAAATGAGTGCAACGCAAATGGCTTTTATAGCAAAAACCTTGACAAATATATTTCATACTATTATTATAGGTTCGATGACAAAATGAAAGGAGCAATTTAAAATGGATGAAAAAGTTGTTTACAGTGCGGAAGATATTGAGGAAAATAAGGTAATTGCTTTACTGTCTTATCTTGGTATACTGGTACTTGTTCCTTTATTAGCAAAAAAAGAAAGTCCTTATGCTCAATTTCATGCCAAGCAAGGCTTAGTACTTTTAATTGCATGGATCGCGATTGGAATTATTACCGTGATCCCTATTATTGGATGGATTATTGGTCCTATCGCGAGCATTGTTTTACTTATTTTCAGCATTATAGGAATTATTAATGCTTTAGGTGGTCAGACCAAAGAACTTCCACTTATTGGTCAATTTGGAGAAAAACTTAATTTGTAATATTTAACAGAATATATGCCACCTGTTTTACAAAAAATCATATGTATTATTGACCCTAAACATTGTTTTATCGCTTACAGACCTTGCTTTCGCAGAAGCTGAACATAGCAGGGTTTGAATTTCTGAAAAAATCGATTCCGTGATCGTCGACTCCGCCATGGCTTACCTGATGGACTGGTAAGCAGTCTGGCAGGTGGTTTGTATTCCAACGAAGCAAGAGCGCCACCACCGCACTTTGGCCCCGGGTAGGAGGGTCAAGGTTTCCGCCGCAGGCGGAACGACGCGCCATTGCTTCGCTGTGACCTTGACGCGACTACCCGGGGCCGGTAACGCTTTCAAAACACTCCTGGTTGGCTTTTCTGTTTTTAAAACACTATTTATTGTTTTTGCGCGCTAACTTTAAATCCACTATATTTTTGCTCCAAACGCACTGCTGCCCGGGCAGGCGAGACTGGTAACCCCGCAGCTGGATCCGGGCAACAATTTAAGACCTTCTATTCACCTTACTTGACTTTATCTTTCAGGGCTTTGCCTGGTTTGAAGGCAGGCACTTTCTGAGCAGCAATTTTGATTGTTTCACCGGTGGCGGGATTGCGGCCTTCCCGTGCTTTGCGCTCCCGCACTTCAAAGGTTCCGAAACCAACCAGCTGCACCTTATTCCCCTTGGCCAGGGTATCTTCAACCCCTTCTAAAACCGCTGATACAGCAGCGTCACTGTCTTTTTTGGTAAGGCCTGTTTTTTTTGCCACCAACTCAACTAAATCTGTTTTGTTCATTGTTTGCTCCTCCTTTCGATATTTGCTGTTTTGCCTGTAACGTTGCAAGTTAGATCATACACGCCCTGTACGAAAAACACAATACTTTTGAGGCAACGGCCAATCCCGGAGCTGGCTACGGTTACTATAGCAACTTTATCCCGAAAATACAACTGCAAAAAATTCACTCCGTTCTATAATTCTAAATTGTATAAGCAAAGCAGTAAAAAGCAAGACCAGGCAGCTGGTAAGTAATCTCGGCTGCCTGGTCCGAAGTGGAAGATGCTATCTCCCACACAAAGCCTGATAGAACAACTCCGATCTGGCTGGGTTTGCTTTATAGAAAAATTTCTATACATGCCCCGGGCACCTCAGGGCTGGACTTGAAAATCGGTCATCCCTCTGACAGAATGCGTAGTGTCTATATCGTCAGAGCTATCATGCATGGCTATTATTAAAGAATATATTTCTCCTGGTATGATCTCCTCCACATTATAATCCACTTCAGCAGAAAAACTTACCGGGTAAGAAAACTCCATCACTGTTACCCCGTCAGCACGAGCAAGATGGAATGCTTCAACCTCCGTAACTCCTGCTTCAGAATGAGTTCGTCCGCTTCCGACATCGTCTCTGAATGCAGGCATTTCTTCACCAGAGAAGTAGCCAATGACCATGTTTGCCCCATCCATTCCAACACCACTTTCGTTAAAACCGGTAGAAACCCATCCTTCTACTTCTGCTTCTAGATGAACATAGATATATTCATCATCATGAGCCAGGTGAATAACTGCACCCGCTTCTTCAAGCGGATCTAATGGGTAGCCATCGCTTGAACCGTCCACATTTAAAGGACCATCAACGTGCCCCATACCATATTCCGGCTCATCGATCGGTTCTTCAACCGGTTCTTCAGGGGGATCTGCTTCACAACCAACAAGTAAAATTATAACCAACACAAAACCCAATATGAAAAGACGCTTTTTAAACATTTAAGGCTCCTCCTCTTTAAAGTATTATTATAATCCAATTTTCTACCGTTCCAACAAGGGAACTTCCCAACCGTTATTAGCCAGGACAAATATCAGGGAACTGTCACCCTGGCCGGACCGCACAATTATTATTTCAATTACTTTAGATTCACCAATCCTTTCTGCCGGTTATTTTTAAATATATAATATGCTCAGAGACAGGGTTTTATGGTAGATAAATATTAACACAGATTTCGACTAATGGTCAAAGTTGACTGATCATGCTGCCAGGAAAATTTTACATCAAGATGTAGAAAATGCTTAGGCCTCCATAACTCACCACCCTGCAGCATTTGTCTTACTAAACAGCGCATAGGTGTTGTGACAATTACCGATGCTTTTTAATCTTTTCAGGGACATATCTTTGTGAATTTTCTTAACATATGGTAAGATAGCATCACACACCTTAATTATCATTAAAACACCTGCCGGAGGGTGCTATCGCTTCCAGCACCGCTGAAATCTTTATATATAGCATGATTCTTAAACTTAGCGATAACCCTGGGGGAATAAGGCTCAAAACCTGTACAAACTGAGCACTTCATGCGAAAGGGGTTATGGTCACTGTGGCAAACCTGTTAGTTGGCCTGGTTTTTATTGCTTTGGGTATAATGATCAAAAACCTCAAGTGGTACCGGATCATCTCAGGTTATAACAACATGACGAAAGAACAAAAATTAAAAGTTAACTTAGAAGAGTTTGGCCAGTTTATAAGTTTCTGCCTGTACCTTATAGGCGGTTTGTTTTTTCTGGGAGCTTTGCTTTCTCACTTAAAGATACCAAATATCACCCCGGCTATGTCTCTCGCTATAATAGCCCTGATTATATTCATGCTAAATAAATTTAAAGAATTTGATTTAGGTTACCGCAAACCTGACGGTACATTAAAAACAGCAACAAAGTTAATCTTCGCCACTATTATTATTTTTTTTATATTTGCCGGTTTTGTTTATCTTAGCATTACTTCATCCCCCAAAATTGAGATCGATGCTGATTACTTTCAAATCGAGGATCTCTACGCTGTTAAGATAGAAGCCTCTGATATTAATCAAATCACAATAGAAGAAAAGATTCCGAAGAGAATAATGAGATTAAACGGTTTTAACTTGGCTGGTTCATTAAAAGGCCATTTTGAATTAGAAAATACCGGAATAGCCAGACTGTATGTAAATGTGAATAATCCACCATTCATATATATACATACCTCTGAGGGCCTGATTATTCTTAATCAAAATGATCGAGAAAGCACCGAACAGCTTTTCAGAAAATTATCGGGTGAATTCTAACTTTTAGAGACAACTTTTAAAATCGGGCTTACTTATTGTATAATCGCAATATGTCCACCATGGATATTAAGCTACCTCTCATCCTGATCATCTCAACTGAGAAAACATAATCAGCGAAATACAAGTAATGAAAGGAGCAGCTAAATGCAGAAACGACTTTTAAGATCAATTTTTTGCCGGATGAAAGGGGAACCATTTGCAGTAACCTACTGGGACGGACAAACCGAGGCATATGGAACAAACTGCGAAAAGAACCCATCTATCAGAATGATTATAAACGAAAAATTAAATTTAAAGGAAATGCTCAGTGATCCGGAACTTAAATTTGGCGAGGCCTACATGGACAAAAAGATTGACTTTGAAGGCAATGTTAATGATATTTTCAACCTGCTGGTTCAAAACCAGGATTTGTTTAAGGCAACCAAAAATATGGATGCTTTTCTGCAACGCTTCATGAAGAACCAAAAAGAAACCACCTCCCGGAAGCAAGCTGAGAAGATACAATATCATTATGACCTGGGCAATGATTTCTATAAGTTATGGCTGGATGATACTTTAAGTTATTCATGCGCCTACTTCAAATCACCTGACGACTCCCTCGAAAAAGCTCAGCATCAAAAAATTGATCATGTTCTTAGTAAATTACAGCTAAAAGAAGGTGAGAAACTTTTAGATATTGGCAGCGGTTGGGGCTGGTTGATTATCAAAGCTGCCAAAGAATATGGCGTGAAAGCCCTCGGAGTAACCCTGAGCGAAGAACAGGAAGAAGAAACAAAAAGTCGGATAGCAAAAGAAGGTCTTGCGGATCAAGTTGAAGTTCGCCTGGCCGATTACCGTGATCTGGCCAAAGACAATCATACTTTTGATAAGATAACCAGCGTAGGGATGTTCGAGCATGTCGGCCAAGACTACATTCCCGATTATTTCTCATGCTTAAATAAAATACTAGAACCTGGCGGGCTATCTTTGTTGCACAGCATTACCCGTCCGACCGAAGTGCCGCCAAACGAATGGTTGGAAAGGTATATCTTTCCCTGGGGTTATATCCCGTCAGTAAGAGAAATAGTCTGGGAACTGCCCGAGCACTCCTTCCACCTTATTGACGTAGAAAGCTTGCGCATGCATTATGCTTTGACCACCGGTCAGTGGGCTGAAAACTTTGAAAAAGCAGCTGATCAAGTAGAAGAAAAATACGGGGAGCGTTTTGTCCGGATGTGGCGTTTATTTTTAGTGGGCAGCTCTGCGTCCTTCCGCTACAGCGGACTGGATATTCACCAGCTGCTTTTTAGTAAAGGCCTTAACAACAAACTTCCCCTGACAAGGGATTATATTTATAATACTAGTGGCCCCACGCAATAGATAATAATCTCTGCCGCAGGCACCCGGAAACTAATATTAATAAAAGAAATGCCATGGGGGAACAACCATCATAGTTCCGTCATGGCATTTCTTTTAATTGGTGCTAACAAGCTTCCGGCAGCCTTTAAGGTTGCCTTTTTGCCCGGCCATCACCTGGTTTTCATGAATTATTATTATCCTTTGTCAAACGGCGGTATAGATTAACCGGCAACTCACCAACAATTTCGATAGTTTTGTGAGAGATCCACCTGGCCTGATTACTGAGGACAAGCTTTTCAGCATTTTTTCGGCTAAGCCCGTACTTGAACCCATTTACAGCTACCGTTTCATTTGGTGAACCTTTACGATAAGAAATACATTTAGAAGCGTTTAAACGAGCCTCTTCCCGGGCTAATTCAGGATGTTTAGTGCCGTAACAGTAGTAAGCACCTGCGCATTGAAAGCAACTTACTATTTGATACCTGGATTTATCATTCAAGTATGCAGCCCCCTTAACTTCTTCTATATACCAAATATTGGAGGGAGTTCATGGTGTTTATGGTGGAAGCTGCCACCTCAAAAATCAGGCGACAGGCATCATTGATATTCTTTTTCAAATATTTTCATAAGCATTTCCACTAATTCTGTGTTATACAGGGCGCCCGAACATCTATGTA
>PWEB01000156.1 GCA_003553305.1 Syntrophomonadaceae bacterium | reverse complement strand
CTTTTGGCTGAGCCTGAAGAAGGCGGTGAGGTGACCGGAGAACGCTATGGTGACGAGAACGAAGAGGTCACCCTTAAGGCAACTGCCGCGGAAGGCTACCGGTTTGTTAACTGGACTGATGAAGAAGGCGGGGAGGTCTCTGAAGAAGAGGAGTATACTGTTAAGCTAGAAGATGATATTTATCTGACTGCTAATTTTGAGCTCAAAAAATATTCGATTGAAGTTTCTGTAACTCCAGAAGACGGCGGCGAGGCGAACGGCGGGGGCACTTACGAACACGGTGAAAAAGTTACCCTCAAGGCGGAAGCGGCGGAGGGGTTTAAATTTGAAACCTGGGAAGACAACGACACCAGTGAAAATTACTCAGATGTCGAGTATGTATTCACAGCCGAATCAGATCGCAATTTGGCTGCGATTTTTAAAGAAATAGAAGATGAACCGGATGATTCTGATGAAAATGGCGATTCCGAAGAAGCTGATGAACCGGATGATTCTGATGAAAATGGCGAAACTGATCAATCAGATGAAACTGATAAAGATGACGATAAGGAGGAAACAAATCCTTCACCGTCGCCATCACCATCGCCGTCGCCTGAACCGGATTCTGAACCTGAACCACCGGGAGAGACTGTGCTTACCTCTCCGGCAGATGATGCTTTTATAGTCGGTGGGTCTGTTGATTTTAGCTGGGAGGCTGCTGATAAGGCAGAGTCATATCTGCTGCAAATCAGGAATGCTGAAGATAGGCTAATTTTTAAAGAAAAGGAGCTGGGAAACGTAACTTCTGCTGCAGTGGAAGGTTTTTCAGATGATGGCAGTGAATACATATGGCGGGTCCGGGCTGTGAATTCTGATGGTCGTGGTGACTGGTCTGATTACGAAACTTTTATAAATGGAGAAGTTTTAGTCTTTGATTACGGAGACCTGCACAATACCGGAAGTGTCAATGTTAAAGATGTTGTGTTATTAATGCGTTATGTGCTTGACTTAGAGCAGCTTGAAGAGGTTCAATTACTGAGCAGCGATGTGAACGGAGATGGCAGAGTTGATGTCCGCGATGTTAACATGCTTATGCAAAAAGCTCTGGGCTTAATCGATAGTTTCCCGGTAGAGGATCAGTAATTAATAAAGATAAAACAGGCGCTTCTAAAAAGTTTAACATGAAGAGGAGAAAATAGATGGAAATCGAAGATTTAAAGGAGCAGATGGACCGACTGGTGGACGAAAGTCTTTTGAACCGGGTCAATGAAAAAGATTTCAGCATAGAAAGGATATTCAATTATCCTCTGCTAAAAGCAGCGGAAGCTTCAGATCCTTTATTCGATAAACTAAAAGATTCTACTGTTATCGGAGAGCATCACCTAGCACCTTCGGAATGGCTAAACGGAGCTAAAAGTGTAGTTTCATATTTCCTCCCTTTTTCCCGAGAAATTCGTGAAGCTAACCGGGTAGAAGAATGGCCTGCTAAGGAATGGCTCTATGGTCGCATAGAAGGAGAAGAGTTTAATAAGTTACTGCGGCAGGCCCTGGTTGATTCAGTAGAAGAAGCGGGAGGTAAAGCTGTTGCCCCTTCTCTGGATTCCCGTTTTAAAAGAACCGATTTGAGAAGTAACTGGTCTGAAAGACACGCCGCTTATATAGCGGGCCTGGGCACTTTTTCGCTTAGCAAATCCCTGATTACCGAAAATGGTTGCGCCGGCCGTTACGGCAGTATAGTTACCGACCTGCTGATCAAGTCTTCTTCCAGACCCTACAGTGGGATTGAAGAATACTGCAACAGATGTGGTCAGTGTATTGAAAGATGTCCTGCCGGGGCTATTACTGGAGAAGGCAAGGATGTCCAGATCTGTTCGGATTATTTAAGTAATGTAATAATACCCCGCTACCGACCTCGTCATGGATGCGGGAAATGTCAAACTGCCGTGGCCTGCGAAAAGGTGATCCCTTAAAAGCGTTTATACCGAAACAGTGAATCTTCCTTAACATCTTTGTGTATTTTAAAGCCTCCCGCCGATATCTTAGCGAGAGGCTTATTAAAATCATTGATGTCCTGCTAATTTAAATGCTTAAATGGCTATTGATAGGCGGGCCGTTCCGACCAGTGACCTACGTTGTTACCGATTACTTCTGGATGGTCAAAGACTTCGGTGAACAGTTTGTGATAGTATATTTCTTCATGGGAGCGCAAGTTAACTTCGGGATGTTTTTTCTGGTGGTCGATTGCATCTGTACGGCTGAATTTGTCAGCGATAGATTGTTCAATAAAGTCAATAATGCCGCTTCCCTCATCGAACTGCTCTTTCTTGCGCCAGGTAATCTGGTCAGGCAGCAAATCTTCCACTGCTTTGCGCAAAATCCATTTTTCTATGGGTGGATTACCGCATAGCTTGTATTCAGAAGGTATACTTAAGCTTACTTCAATGGCCTCCCGGTCTAAAAATGGAACCCGTGCCTCAATGGAATGGGCCATAGTAAGACGGTCTACCCTTTGTAAATTGATGTTGTGCAGGGTAGAGACAGCTCGCCTCATTTCAGATTGCAGAGCTTCATTATTTCCGTTTAGCCCCTTGAAGTATCCATAACCGGCAAACAATTCGTCTGCGCCTTCACCGCTCAAGACCACTTTTACATGCTCCCGGGCCAGTCTAGCGGTAAAATAGGTGGGGATGGCGCTGCGCACCAGGTCTTGATCGTAAGATTCCAGGTAGTAAATAATTTCAGGAATCTTGGACATTACTTCGTCCACTGTAAGTAAGTATTCATGGTGGATGGTATCTAAATAGCGAGACAGCATCCGCGCTGATTCAAGGTCCGGGCAACCTTCAATACCGACTGAGAAAGAATGAATCGGTCTGCCGATAATCTTTCTGGACATGGCGGTTGTGATGCTGCTGTCCAGCCCGCCGGAGAGGAAAACACCTAAAGGAACATCACTCATCAAATGCGAGTTGACTACCTTTTCAAGGGTATTGCGGAGGCGCTTAATATGAACATCCAGCGGATCATTGTTGGGTTTCACATCCGGAACATTGTAATATGTTTGAAAACCCTGTTTGGTATGGTAATAGGTTCCCGGAGGGAACTCGTGTACTTCACCGGGCAGACCGGACAAAGGTTTTAATTCGGATGCAAAGTAAAAACCGTCGTCACTTGATATATAGTAAAGAGGTTTAATTCCTATCGGATCCCTGGCTACAAATAGGTTCTCTCCGTCTGCAATAGCAAAAGCATACATTCCTTCTAATTTGCTGACCAGCTCGGATCCTGCATCTTCGTAAAGATGTAAAATAGTTTCGGTGTCGCTTTTAGTCTTGAAGTTGTGTTTCTCAGCAAGGGATTTATGTAGTTCAGGAAAATTATAGATTTCGCCGTTAGCAATGATAGACATTGAGAGCGATTCGTTATTGATTGGCTGATTCCCACCCTCAGGATCCATAATGCTCAACCGGCGGTGTCCAAACATTCCCGGAACATCCTTAAAGACCTTTTCTCCGGCAGCGTCAGGGCCGCGGTGAACCATCTCGTTTAACATAAAACGGATATCGGTTTGGTTTAGGTCATTCCACATTCCTGCAATTCCACAGATGAATATCACTTCCTAATTATTATTTTGCTGCAGCGTCATAAATTCACGGCAACTCGAAACTAAGCTTTATTGTGCCACAAAAGTGTGATATAAGACGAATGAGCTAGATCGAGCAATATTGAAGAGTTAAGACTGGTTGGGACTATCGATTATATCAAAAGGAGATAATCTATAAATATCGAACGGTATAGGTAAGCAAAGCGCTATAAGACTTAAATGGTATAATATGGCATGAAGGGAGCGGTTCGGTGATCTATAAAATTGTAAATGTGTATATGGCGGTTTTCTTGTTGATGTTGATGATGGTGGCCGGGCTTAACGGGTGCTCTCCCGAAGCTGGGCCTGATCAGGAAGTTAACGAAGAATTAAAGCCCCTGGAAAACCAGAATGATAGCGCCAAGGAAAAAGAAGTGAATGAAGCAGTTTCCCTGCCCGAAATTGATCTAAATAACAAAACAACTGTATCAGAAGTTCTTTATGAGCGTCTCTCCCGCCGTGATTACACCGTTCATAGTTTGAATCTCGCCCAGGTCGGGGATTTGCTCTGGGCAGCAGGAGGCCTGGGTGTTGACGGAGTGTCCGGCGCTACGCGCACTGCGCCTTCAGCCGGCGGGGCGTATCCCCTGGATATTTATCTTGTTGCAGGCAATGTGGATGGCCTGGGAAAAGGGGTTTATCGCTACGATTATGAGGCACACAGCCTTGAGGCAGTAGTAGCTGAAGAAAGGCGAGATCAGCTTGCTGCCGCCGCCCTGGGTCAGCAATTCATTGCTAAAGCACCGATCAGCATTGTAATGGTTGCGCATTATGAAAGAACAACTTCAACTTACGGTGAGCGAGGCGAGCGTTATGTGCATATGGATACCGGTTATGTGTCTCAAAACATTTACTTAAAAGCAGAGGCGTTGGATTTGGGAACTGTGGCAATCGGAGCTTTTGATGATGAAGAGGTTGCAGAAGTGCTTTCTACCGAGGGAGCCCCTTTGATGATTATGCCGATTGGAGTTCCTGAACAATAGTCTTGTAGGGTTTAGATGAATTGTTGAGTGTCAATATTTGATTCAGTCAAGTATAATTTAGCCCATCTGGAAAGGGATTACATGGGATGGGTTTAATATACAGAAATTTTATGCAGAAAGATAGCAGGAAAGTTGAAATATGCTATACTTAGATTAATGGCTAGCCAATAAATTTCCCGGGGAATATTTAAAGTGAGTTGGGAGGGGAGAATATGGACGAAAACAGAGAGTGTCCGTTTTGTGGTGCTAAGAACAGTCTTGATGATGTGAACTGCAAAGATTGTAATGCGAAATTAAACTCTAAAGCTGCTGGTGAGAATAATTCTGAAGATGGTTTTGAATATTCTTTTCTAGATGAAGGAAACGAGCAGGCGGAGGAACAGTTAGATGGTCCTGATTATGGGCAGATCGGCCCTTACCGGGAAGATGAATTTGCAGAGCTTGATTACCGGCCGAAAAAGAAACCAGGCCTAATTTTTTCAGGGTTAATTATATTGTTTGCATTATTAATTATTGCAGGTGGGGTTATATTTTTAAGTAGTGAAGATCCTGAATCAGCGGCAGATCCCGGAAATGACGATCCGGAAGTCGAAGTTCCTGAATTGAATGAGGAGGATGGACTTGAACAATCGGACCCGGAAGATTTGGAAGATGCGGATCCAGATCAGGATCCCGGTCCCGACCCGCAAGAAGATCCTGAAGAGCAGGAATTTGATGAAGAAGTGCCTCCTGATTATGATAAGCTTGAACCTGTTATGCATGAATGGTTAATAGAGAGGATAGATGACCCGGATGTCTTATTGGTTCCCAATGACGAGATGGAAGATATCGCGGAAGATTTCGATCAATATATCTCTCAGGAAGAGGAGATAATTGTATATAAGATTGAATCTAAGGAAGAAGAGTTTGCGACGGTTTTATTTGGCGTCCCGTTTAGTGAATGGTCACTCCGGATTGTTTTTATCTGGGATGGTACGGACTGGAAGTTTCTAAGAGAAGCGGAACTATAGGGGAGATCTTTTCAAGCCATTTGCGATCTTTGAAAAGATCTGATCGGTAAGCAATCTAAATGGCACGGAGAAAGTAAATCAAAAGCCTTTTTACCTTAACCCATTGTTTTTTTAGGAGATTCGAGTTAATATAGTTTTGACAGGCG